>JBFJJY010000146.1:0-4839 GCA_041612055.1 Methylophilaceae bacterium
ATTAAACGAATTTGATTTGGTTTATCCATTTAAACCCAATGAGTTTACTCAAGTTAATCCGCAGATTAACCAAGTGATGATTCGCCGTGCTATGCAGCTATTACAACCTAAACAAGGTGAACGCATTGCCGATTTCTTTTGTGGTATTGGTAACTTCACTTTGCCGATTGCACGCAGTGGCGCGACGGTATTGGGTTATGAAGGATTAGATAATTTAGTAGCGCGTGCGGTAGAAAGTGCGACCTTAAATGGCCTAACAAAAACCACCCGTTTTGGCGTATCGGATTTATTCAAAATGACGGCTGAATCGCTGACGGCGCTCGGTCGATTTGATAAATGGTTAATTGATCCACCACGCGATGGCGCGTTTGATTTGGTGAAAGCGATTGACGAAAATAATGCGCCAGAACGCATAGTTTACGTGTCTTGCAACCCCGCTACGCTAGCACGGGATATTGATGTGTTGGTGAATGAAAAAGGTTACAAACTAAGCGCGGCTGGGGTGATTAATATGTTCCCGCATACCGCGCATGTTGAGTCGATTGCTTTGTTTACAAAAGCGAGATAGTGAGTAAAAAAAACGATTTAAATTAAAAGAGGCTTAATTGAAACAGGCTTAATTGAAAGAGGCTTAATTGAAAGAGGCTTAATTGAAAGAGGCTTAATTGAAAGAGGCTTAATTGAAAGAGGCTCAATTAAAAGAAATGGGCTTTTTGTTTTTTTCTATCCAAACTGTATGCCGTCGTTCCGCTGGTTGCAAGTAGAAGCAAACCTCCAGCCATTGCTATGTTTTTTAAGAATAAAATCATCTGCATTTTATCGCTAAAATCACTATGAAAAAGTACAGCCGCCGCAATCGAAAATAGCGCTAAAGCCAAAGCGGCTAAAGCGGTTTTATAGCCAATGGCAATCGCAATACCACCCAGTATCTCTAATAAAATCGTTGGCCATAGCAGCGCACTTGGAACGCCCATTGCCTCCATATAAGCACTCGTGCCAGCAAGGTCGGTCACTTTACCAACGCCTGCGAGAATAAAAATTAGGGCTAGCATGAGTCTGGCTAAAGGTTGCACTAAAGCGGCCATATTAATTTCCTGTTCGGTATTTTGAATTGTGAAATCACATCATACCAACTTTAATTTTTTTTTGATAACCTTTTGTTGGCACATAGCTTGCTCTTGTAAAACGCTTGATGCAATTGGCATCTCTTTTTTTGGAAGTGTAATGGTCATTATTAAAAAGCAATTACTTTATCCTTTATTGTTACTGTTATTTTCACCATTGGTATATGCGGCTGAAACCACTAATGTGGCAGAGGTGATCAATACCTTATGGGTGCTGGTGGCAGCTTGTTTGGTTTTTCTGATGCAAGCAGGTTTTGCATTGCTTGAATCTGGGATGTCACGTGCAAAAAACGCCGTGAATGTCATGATGAAAAACTATATGGATTTATGCGTAGGATCACTTTTATTTTGGTTAGTTGGCTATGGCTTAATGTTTGGCACCAATGTTTCAGGCTACTTTGGAACAGACCACTTTGCCTTGTCAAGTATGGCCGATTGGACATATACCACCTTGTTTTTTCAGACAATGTTTGCGGCAACTGCAGCAACAATAGTCAGCGGCGCCGTTGCAGAACGAACCAACTATGTGGCTTATTTAATGGGCGCACTTGGACTGACGGCATTTATTTATCCGATATTTGGTAGCTGGGTTTGGAATGAAGGTGGCTGGTTAAACAAGATGGGCTTTATTGATTTTGCAGGCTCGACAGTTGTGCATTCTGTTGGCGGTTGGGCTGCGTTGGCCGCCATTATCGTATTAGGCCCGAGATTAGGGCGCTTTACCCCAGACAAACAGCCAAGGAGTCTACCAGGACATAATTTAAATTATGTTGCGGTTGGCGGCTTACTGTTATGGTTTGGGTGGTTTGGTTTTAATGGCGGCAGCACGTTGGCGGCTAGCACAAATATTGGACATATTTTGCTGAATACGCACTTGGCAGGTGCGGCTGGCGCTTTAGGGGCTTTGTTTATTCATTTTGTTTTGCGACAACCTGCCCTGCTGACCAGTGGGGTCAATGGCAGCATTGCTGGCTTGGTTGCGATTACGGCTGGCTGCGCCAGCATGGAGATTCCTTATGTTGTGCTAACTGGAGCGATTGGCGGTGCTATTTCGGTATTAGGCAATAAATTGATTGAGCGCATGGGGTTAGATGATGTGGTTGGTGCAGTCTCTGTGCATGGCTTTGCTGGTGTGTGGGGAACATTAGCGGCAGGTCTTTTTCTAACTGGCAATTTGTTTAATCCGCATCAAATAATGGTTCAGCTTATCGGCGTAGCCGCCGCCTTTGTGTGGGTGATGATAACGGCATTTATCATGTATTGGTTGATTGCAAAAACAGTTGGTATGCGTGTTAGCACCATGCATGAGCAACGCGGATTAGATATTACCGAACATGGAGAGATTGGTTATCCAGAATTCAGCCATCAAGCTGCTTATACCGCAGAAAAATTAAGCAATCTAGAAAAGTTATAGAGAGATAGGATAGTTGTGGATAGTGTTTATACCAGAAGAGCTGTGTTTACCGCGATGCGGCCCTTTTTAGAAGATGCAGATTTGTTGACTGCAATGATGATTTGGCAAGAAAAATATGCCAATAAATCGACCTATGCATTTACTCAATTTTTATCGGAATGTTGTCGCACCACCGAACTAAAACGTAATCGACCATCAATCTTAAATGCAATATTCGGATCGCTTGAGCTGCCTGAGCAGGATTTATTGCCAGACCCGCTGAATCATGACACTGGCCGTTTTGATACATTAACTGCACATGAAGTGCAGTATGCAACGGCTAATATTGTTTTTGTACAGTTTTTAGCTGCGTTGCTTGGAAATTTAAGTGATGATTTAGCGCTAAAGGTAAAAGCTTATTTGATGAAGCATGTTGGCGCCAAAATGAAGTTGAATACACAACAAACGTTTGCTTTAAAGACATGGGCGCATAACAATAGCGCAGAGCTTAATGCGGCTTTTGATAGTAAGCAAAAGCAAGCCATGATCAATATCATCTATATCGCCATTTGCGAATATATTGGTCCAGTGCAAGCAGATCAATTGCTAGCAAAGGCTGTGCAAGAAACAGAGCCTTTAGCAAAAAAACATCAAGTAGATTTACATGATTATCTTTAATGCATGATTAGGAATTGATTAGCGGTTGAGGTGTAAAAGTTGGTGCGATTTACAGTAAACTGTCACCAAGATGAAGTTGATACCGTTTATTGTTGCGTTGTGCTTATTATTGCTAGGCTGTACAGAGCGTGTAGCTGATACAGCTATCCATTTTGCTATCGCACAAGCGCCGATTAATTTAGATCCGCGTTATTCCACTGATGCAGCTTCGGAGCGTGTGAATCGTTTAATCTATCAGCGTTTAGTTGAGTTTGATGTCTCATCAAAACCAACCCCGAGTCTAGCCACTTGGCAACAGCTCAGTCCAACACACTATCGATTTAGTTTACGCAAGCAGTTAGCCTCTTTTCACCATGGCAAGCCATTCACCGCAGCCGATGTAAAAGCGACTTACCAAAGTCTATTGACATTAAAAGATGCGCCGCATGCGGCAGAATTTCGCCATATTAAGCACATTGACTTAATTAATCAGCAGACGCTGGATTTTCAGTTAACAGAACCTGATGCAGATTTCCCCGCAAAATTAATTGTGGGCATTTTGCCTAAAGATTTAATTGATCAACAGCATGACTTTGCACATCAACCGATAGGTAATGGCGCATTTGAGCTGGTCTCTTGGCACAGGCGATTAATAATAAAACGCATACACGATGGGCAGTTAATCACATTGACAGAAGTGAAAGACCCGACAGTGAGGGTGCTTAAATTAATGCGCGGTGAAACCGATTTATTACAAGGGGATTTACCGCCAGAATTAGTACAATATTTACAAAAAAAGTCTGATGTCAAAGTTAAAACAACACAGGGCACTAATTTTTCGTATTTGGGTTTGAATATGCAAGACCCTGTTTTAAAGCAACTTAATGTGAGAAAAGCCATCGCACATGCGATTGATAGGCAGGCGATTATTGAGCAAGTTATGGTTAATGATACACGGTTGGCAGAAGTGATTTTGCCGCCAGAACATTATGCAGGGAATGCTGCGCTGGCGCATAGAGACTATAACCCTGCATTAGCCAAGCAGTTGTTGCAGTCCGCTGGTATTCAATTGCCACTAAAATTAGTTTATAAAACTAGCACCGATGCACAGCGCGTGCGTTTGGCGACTATTTTGCAGGCGCAAATGATAAAAGCTGGCATCGACTTAGAAATTCGTAGTTTAGATTGGGGCACTTTTTTTGCAGAAGTGAAGCAAGGTAACTTTCAGCTATATGGCCTAACATGGGTTGGGATTAAAACGCCTGATATTTACACTAAAGTATTTGGGTCAAGCTTTACGCCGCCCGATGGGTTTAATCGAGGGGGATATGTAGATGCTAAGCTGGATGCATTGTTACTGAAAGAAGATTGGCCTGCTGTTACTGCAAGAATTCACGAACAGTTGCCATACATCCCGCTATGGTATGAAGGTCAGGCTGCTGTTATGCGAAAAAGCATCCAAGGATATCATCCAAAACCTGATGGTAATTGGGATGCGCTTAATACTGTGACGCTAGCACAGTAAGTTTAGTGGCTAGATGTTTTTGCGCTAGCCTTAGTTTCTTTTGGATAAACCCTGACCAAGGATATCTTGGACCCAGTCATTCTTTTTACGACAATAGAGAATTGATCAAACTCGATGCGATCCCCCTTTTTTGGTATGTC
>JBFJJY010000147.1:0-4814 GCA_041612055.1 Methylophilaceae bacterium
ATTGCCCGTTTTGTATTCCCCGAAAAGGTGCAGGCGGTCGACTTTACGGTCGATTTAGTGGCAGATATGACGGTGATTAACCCGTTTGATTTTTTTGTGGAAAAGTATGCAGAGCACTTTCCTTTTAAATATACTGAGCAACAAACATTGGAGTTAAGTGCTTATTTAAAACCAGATCCAGCAGGTGATTTATTAAAAGCGTGGGTGACTAAAGTGGAAAATGACTTGGTTAAGCAAAAGCTAAGTACAGCCAACTTTTTAGTCGCAGTTAATCAACAACTACAACAAGAAATCGGCTATCTGGTCCGTATGGAGCCTGGCATACAAACGCCAGAAGAAACCTTAACCAAACTGACAGGTTCATGCCGCGACAGTGCATGGTTATTGGTACAAATATTTCGTCATTTAGGTTTGGCCGCACGATTTGTTTCTGGATACTTGATTCAACTCACAGCGGATATTGAAGCATTAGACGGTCCAAGTGGCACCACAGTCGACTTTACCGATTTGCATGCATGGACAGAGGTGTTTGTTCCAGGTGCTGGATGGATAGGCTTAGACCCAACCTCTGGATTGATGGCGGGTGAAGGTCATATTCCATTAGCTTGCACTGCATTGCCTTCATCAGCAGCACCTGTGACTGGTTTGACGGATATTGCAGAGGTGACTTTTAATCATGAAATGACGATTACTCGGATTCATGAAGATCCGCGGGTCACCAAGCCTTATACAGAAGAGGACTGGCTTAAAATTGATAAGCTAGGAAAAAAAGTGGATGCCGATTTAAAGAAGCAAGATGTTCGGTTAACGCAGGGTGGCGAGCCCACTTTTGTTTCTATTGATGATATGGAGGGTGCTGAGTGGAATACAGAAGCACATGGAGAGAAGAAACGTGAATTAGCAGGTCAGCTTGCACTGAAACTCAAAGAGCACTTTGCCAAAGGTAGTATGTTGCATTATGGTCAAGGAAAATGGTATCCAGGTGAGCCTTTGCCACGCTGGGCTATTAGTCTTTTTTGGCGAGTGGATGGCAAACCAATTTGGCGAGATGAACAGCTATTTTCTGATGAAGCAGTTAAAGACACATATACGGAAAAGCACGCTGCTCAGTTTGCAAAAGAACTGGCAAAGCAGCTTGATTTTCCAGCAGCCTGTTTAATTCCAGCGTATGAAGATGTGGTTGCGCTAGCGCATCTTGAACAGCAACTTCCAGAAAATATCGACCCGTTAGCCGCAGATTTAACCGATAGTGAAGAACGACGCCGATTAGCGCGATTGTTAGGAGCTGGGTTAGGGGATGTAGTTGGTTATGTGATGCCAATTAAACCAGTTGAAACTAAAAAGAAAAGTAAAGAAAAAACCAGCTCGCAATGGTTAACCAGTAAATGGCCGTTAAAGCGTGAACATTTATATTTATTGAGTGGTGACTCCCCGATGGGCTTGCGACTACCACTATCAACGTTGCCTTGGGTTTTGCCAAAAGAGATGGATCCAGAGTTTCCTGTTGACCCTTTTGAAACCTTGGAGCCGCTTGATGACGAGACTAGTATCAATGTAAAAATAAAACACCAAAAAGCCAAACCAAAGCCACGCGAGGTAATTCATACAGCATTGTGTGTAGAAGTACGTAAAGGGCGACTATATGTGTTTATGCCACCAACTAATCGACTAGAAGATTATTTGAGTCTAGTCGAGGTGATAGAAAATACGGCTGCGGCCACAAAGCTTAAACTGTCAATTGAGGGTTATACGCCACCGCGTGATGCACGCATTAAAATGTTAAGTGTGACGCCTGATCCTGGCGTCATTGAGGTGAATATTCACCCTGCATCTTCTTGGGAAGAGTTGGTGCATAACATGACAACTCTCTATGCAGAAGCTAGATTAACACGCTTAGGCACTGAGAAATTTATGCTGGATGGTCGTCATACAGGAACAGGCGGCGGTAATCATGCAACGCTAGGGGGTGCAACAGCTGCAGATAGCCCTATGTTAAGACGACCAGATGTATTAAAAAGTCTGATTACTTATTGGCAAAACCATCCTGCACTATCGTATTTGTTCTCAGGCACGTTTATTGGCCCAACAAGCCAAGCGCCGCGGGTGGATGAAGCGCGTGATGATAATTTATATGAACTCGCCATTGCATTTCAACAAATGGAACAAGTATTACCAGCAACAAAAGAGAGTGATCGACCCTGGTTGGTGGATCGGTTGCTACGAAACTTATTAGTTGATTTAACTGGAAATACCCATCGGTCAGAATTTTCGATAGACAAACTGTATTCGCCTGATGGTCCAACTGGACGTCTAGGTCTAGTTGAGTTTCGTGCTTTTGAAATGCCACCTCATGCGCGCATGAGTTTGGTCCAAAGCTTGTTATTGAGAGCGTTGGTTGCTAGGTTCTGGAAAGAGCCTTATGAAGGTAAGCTGATTCATTGGGGTACGGAGCTACATGATCGCTGGATGCTGCCACATTTTGTTGCACAAGATATCGCTGATGTGGTGGATGATTTACGTCGCTTTGGCTATCAGTTTGAACAACGCTGGTTTGATCCTTTTGTCGAATTTCGCTTTCCTCGATATGGCACAGTGGCCTATCAAGGCATTGAGTTAGAATTACGCCAGGCAATAGAACCATGGAATGTGTTGGGTGAAGAAATGAGTGGCGGTGGTACCGCACGTTATGTCGATTCATCAGTAGAGCGTATGCAGCTCAGGGTGAGAGGGTTAACAGATGGGCGTCATATCGTGACATGCAATGGAAGGCCGTTACCTTTGCAGCCTACCGGAAATACGGGTGAGTATGTTGCGGGCGTACGTTTCCGTGCATGGGCACCATGGTCGGCATTACATCCAACAATTGGCGTACAAGCGCCGTTAATTTTCGATTTGGTCGATACATGGAGCAATAAAGCGATTGGCGGCTGCACTTACCATGTGTCACATCCGGGTGGTAGAAACTATGACACCTTCCCAGTGAATGCTAATGAGGCCGAAGCACGTCGTTTTGCCCGCTTCTGGAACCATGGTCACAAACCAGGCAAATTAACGATTGAAAAAGAAGTACGGAATCCTAGATTCCCGTTGACCTTAGATTTAAGGTGGCAAACAAATAGTTAATTAGTTGAAGTTTTAGCGATAGCTTAGGCATTTATTGGATAAATGCCTAAGCAAAGCGTGCAAGCGTGCAAGCAGGTTAATAAAAGTTTTGTTGCGCAGCATCTGCAGTGGTTGAATCTTCTTCCCATTCAAATTTAGGCAGACTCATCAACGCATTGACTAAGCCATTATTCCATTTTTCGGCAAGATCTTTGGCAAATGCATTGTCTTCAGTCAGATGCATTTTTCTGCCTTCAGTTAAACTGTCTTTTTGGTAAAGCATTAGATCAATTGGAGGTCCTACCGTTAGATTACTTCGAATCGTTGAATTCATAGAGACCAAAGCACAACGAGCTGCACGGTTAAGTGAGGTGTCACGCTTGACAATGCGGTCTAGTATCGGTTTTCCATACTTTGTTTCACCAATTTGCAAATATGGATGCTCGTCAGACTCGCTAATAAAGTTACCTTGCGGGTAAATCAGTGAAATTTCTGGGCTGTCAGTGCCAATTTGACCAGCGACAATAAAAGTTGCTTGAAAGCTGGTTGTACCAGCATCACGCACAACATGTACGTTTTGTATTTTTGTACTCGTGCTAGCAATATAGTCGATAGCTTCATGCATGCTATGAACACTTAACAGGTTGGGTAAAACGCCTTTATCAAGATCATTTTGTAGCTTTTTTAACACTTGTTGTGTCGTTGCTAAATTACCTGAAGACATGATGGTGATAAAGCGGTTATTAAGCCAAGAGAACGTATGCATTTTATTGTAGGTCGATACGTTATCAAAGCCAGCATTTGTGCGTGAATCTGAACACAAAACTAACCCTTCATTGGTATTAATGGCAAGACAATAAGTCATCGTTAAGTAATCCCGAAAGCGCTGATTGAGCGCTGTAGTTTGTAACATTATTCTAATTATTTTTAGCCAGCATCAATTGTATGCTATTAGGCATCAAATCTAAAACAAAATTAATCAATTAATTACAGTTTAGTTTATGCTTTTAGCGTTCCCAATAAAATTGAGGCAAGCTTTCTAGTGCGGATGTGATGCCTTCGTTCCAAGCGCTAGACATGGTCGTGAAGAAGTCGCTTTTATCATCTAATGATAGGTGATGGCTTATTGCCAAACTATTGTTTTTATAAATCAGCAACTCAGTTTGCATGGTTAATCCTGGGTTACTACGAACGGTGGAGTCAACAGATACCAGTGCGCAATGGGCAGCAGTATTAAGGTCAAGCTCACGCTTAATAATTCGATCTAAAATAGGTTTACCAAATTTCATTTCACCGATTTGTAAAAAAGGCGAATCATCTGATTCATGAATATAGTTACCTTCTGTATAAATCAGTAAGGTTTCCATTTTATGGTGGCAAATTTGCCCAGCGACGATGAAATTAGCATCGTAGTTTTGGGATAATACGTCTTTTTGAATCAGTTCATGTTGGCGGTTAACGCTGATTGCGGCAATATAATCCGTAACTTCATCTAGGCTATTAGCCGTTAATAAACTCATCGGTGCTTGATTATTTAAATCTTGCTGAATTTGACTAAAAACGCCATCAATGGTCAGTTGATGGCCTGAAGATAGCACTGAAATAAATCGATTGCCAGGCCAGACGAAGCGCTGCATATTTGAACTGGCGGCAGGTTGATTCGAATCCGAGTCAGCCGAGATAAATGAAGAGGCGCATAAAACTAAACCCTC
>JBFJJY010000148.1:0-4811 GCA_041612055.1 Methylophilaceae bacterium
CATCCACTTTTTTGACGATGACAGCGCAATAAAGGCTATAACTGCCGTCTTTAGAAGGCAAGTTACCAGACACAACAACTGATCCAGCTGGAATGCGGCCATATGTGACTGTGCCTGTTTCACGGTCATAAATTTTAGTCGATTGACCAATATAAACACCCATCGAAATCACGCTGTTATCTTCAACCACTACGCCTTCAACCACTTCCGAACGCGCACCAATAAAGCAATTATCACCAATAATAGTTGGGCCTGCTTGTAATGGCTCTAATACGCCACCAATGCCAACGCCGCCAGATAAATGCACGTTTTTGCCAATTTGTGCGCAAGAGCCAACGGTTGCCCATGTATCAACCATGGTGCCTTCATCCACATAAGCGCCAATGTTGACGTATGACGGCATTAACACGGCGTTTTTACCAATAAATGAACCACGACGTGCTACAGCATTAGGCACTACACGGAAGCCGCCGTCTTTAAAATCTTGCTCTGAATAGTTCGCAAATTTAGTTGGTACTTTATCAAAGTATTTAGCAACGCCATCACTCAGCAATACGTTATCTTCAAGACGGAAAGACAATAACACCGCCATTTTTAGCCATTGATGTACTTCCCAGTTTTGGGTATCGCCAATGCGAGAAGCCACGCGCAATTTGCCTGCGTCTAAGTCGGCTAATACACTTTCAACGGTTGACTTGATTTCAGCAGAGGCATTGGCTGGGTTAATGTTAGCGCGGTCTTCAAAAGCCGCTTCAATAATAGCTTGACGTGAGTCCATAAAAAATTCCAAATAAGATGATTTTAATAATCGTACGTAGTAATAAAGGCGCTATTTTAACCTAAACTGCGTTTCTACCAAAAAACATAAAAAAGCGTGCATCGTTGATACACGCTTTTTAAATTCAATACAGTTTATTTTTTGCGTTTTGCCGCTTCATACAACGGGCGTACTTTAGGCGCTAACGCTTTTAAATCAGCAATACGATTTTCACTGGCAGGATGGGTGCTCAAGAATTCTGGTGGTGCACCTGTATTACCAGCACTCATTTTTTGCCAAAGCGTAACGGCAGCATCTGGGTTATAACCTGCGCGTGCGGCTAACTCTAAACCGATTCTATCTGATTCACGTTCTTGCTCTCGACCATTAGGCAGTGCGAAAAACAATTGACTACCTAGACTCGCGCCTTGCATCGTTGCTGCGCCAGCTACACCATTGCCAACAAAAGCAGCAAGAGCTTGCAAGCCGAATTGTTGTACATAGGCTTGTGACATACGTTCACGACCATGTTCGCGCAAAGCATGCGCAATTTCATGACCAATCACAGCGGCCAGTTCATCATCAGTAGCTTTGATTTTTTCAACAAGACCAGAGTACACCATGATTTTGCCGCCAGGCATACAATAAGCATTTAGTTGATCATTTTTTTCCACATTGACTTCCCAATCCCAAGCTTTTGCATCGGGTCTAAACACCCCAACTTGCGCAATTAAGCGCTGAGAAATCGTATTGACACGGTTATACATGGCCTTGTCTACATTGAGTGTTGATTTTTGTTTGGCCGCGGTGAGCGTTTCGGCGTATGCCTGTGCTGACATTTGGTCGACTTGTGACGCCGGCATCAACAAGAATTGTGAGCGGGTAACCCCTGATGCGCTGCTGTTGGTTGTGGTTGCACAGCCACTGAGTTGTAGCCCTAATGATGCAATTAAAATGGTAATGATTTTTTTCATTGTCCAGTCCTTCATATCTGATGGTTCAAAATAACAGGGTGCTAACTTACCAATTTTTAAATGTATTTAACTTAATGAAAACATATTAACGCATGATTTTAGCAATTGGTTGAAGCATTTATTAAAATTTTACCTGTGCGCCCAATTCAACCACGCGGTTAGGCGGTAACTTTAATTGGTTAGTAATGGTTTCGGCAGATCGGAATAGGATGATAAATATTTTTTTGCGCCACAACGACATGCCTAAGTGACCATGGGTAATGAGAATGTCTTTACCAATGAAATAGGAGATTTCCATTGGCGCTAAGTCTAGCCCTTGTAAGTGGCAATATGCTAATTCTCTGGGCAAATCAGGTTCATCCATAAAGCCATAATTGATGATGACACGATAAAATCCGTGCGGTAATGATTCTACAGAGACACGTTCATCTTGATTGGTGTGTGGATAATCTAAAAAACGTACTGTGAGAATGACAATTTTTTCATGTAGCACCTTGTTGTGTTTGATGTTGTGCAGCAAGGCGCGTGGAATACCATCCGCATTGGGCGTCAGAAATACAGCCGTTCCTTCCACTCGAGACAAGGGTTCTGCATCAATAGACTCAATAAAAGGTGCAATTTGGATATCATCATGTTTGAGTCTGCTGTAGAGCAGTGTGCGTCCAGTTTTCCATGTCAGCATCAATGTAAAAATAACGACGCCGATGAGTAAAGGAATCCAGCCACCATCTGGAATTTTTAGAATATTGGCGCTAAAGAAAGCTAAGTCAATCATCAGAAATAGTGCAACCAAGATGCCAGTACGCCATTTGCTCCATTTCCAAACTTCATAAAAAACAATAGCAGCTAATAAACTGGTAATAATCATATCGCCAGTGACGGCAATACCATAAGCGGCGGCTAAGTTATTAGAACTACCAAAACTAATGACTAGCAACATAGTGGCAATCATCAAGCCCCAATTGACGCGAGGCATATAGATTTGGCCTTGCGTGCTCTTAGAAGTGTGCTGGATCAGCATACGAGGAATAAATCCCATTTGTAAGGCTTGCTGTGAAACAGAGAATGCGCCAGTAATCACAGCTTGTGACGCAATCACAGTCGCAATGGTTGCGAGAGTAATTAAAGGAAATAATGCCCATTTAGGAGCTAAGAAATAAAAAGGGTTTTGAATGGCTTCAGCATTATGCAAAATAACAGCGCCCTGACCAAAGTAATTGAGTAGCAATGCTGGTAGAACAAAGCCAAACCAGACTAGGCGAATTGGATAGCGTCCAAAATGGCCCATGTCAGCATAAAGTGCTTCCGCACCGGTGACGGCTAATACGACTGCGCCGAGCGTGCCAAAAGCAAGCCAAGGCGTCGATATAAAAAAGTGGATAGCATAGCTTGGGTTTAACGCATGCAAAATAGTCGCATCATGCGCGATATTGATGATGCCTAAAACAGCCAGTGTCCCAAACCAAAGCAACATGACTGGTCCAAAAAAAGTCCCAACTAACGCCGTGCCTTTGCTTTGTACAAAAAACAAAGTAAATAAGACAATTAGTGTAGTCGGAACGATAAATTGATGCAGACTAGGCGCGGCAATTTCTAAGCCTTCAATAGCAGATAGTACCGAAATGGCCGGTGTAATCATACCATCGGCATAAAACATACATGCGCCGAGAATACCCAACAACATGATTCTGCGTCTTTTTTTACTGCCTTCAGCTGCATTGCGACTCGCAAGGGCGAGCAAAGCCATAATGCCCCCCTCACCACGGTTGTCCGCACGCATAATAAAAACAATATATTTAATGGATACGATTAAAATTAATGCCCAAGTAATGAGTGACAAGATCCCATAAACATTGGTCATTGTATGTGCGATAGGGTGGTGGCTGGATGAAAAAACTTCTCTAAGGGTATACAACGGGCTGGTGCCAATGTCCCCAAACACAACGCCTAATGCGGCTAGAGCTAGAGCCGAAGTCTGTGAGCTTGATGAATCGTTTTGTACCGAAGACATAAAATCTTTGTTAAGACTTCTTGGTTACGCTGGCTTCTAGTTCACCCAGGTGTAATTGGATTTGCACGGTATGCCCAAGCTTTAACTGGTTGCTATCTATAATTGCTTTATTGTCGTATGACACGATGGCATAACCTCTGGCAAGCACGGCTTGCGGACTCAGTTGTTCGATACTACTTTTCAATTGTTTATAGTGCTGTTGATGTTGCTGCAACACTTGTTTGACCGCATAGTCTAGCCGATTTTGTAACTGTTTAATATAGTCTATTTGGTTCTTTAATTTTTGCGCAGGGGAGATCAGACGTTGCGCTAAAAAATCTAATCGTTGTGCATACTGATTTAAGTTAAGTTGTATTTGCCGATTCAGTTGTTGCGCAAATTGAGTCAGCTTCTGCTTTAAATGGCTGCTATCCTGACAGGCTAACTCAGCTGCTGCCGTTGGTGTTGCTGCGCGTACATCAGCGACAAAATCACAAATAGTAAAGTCAGTTTCGTGACCTACGCCACTAATGGTCGGAATGTTGCAGTTAGCAATCGCGCGCGCAACAACTTCTTCATTAAATTGCCATAAATCTTCGATACTACCGCCACCACGACAAATAATAAGCGTATCAACCTCATGACGTTGGCTCGCTTTGTTAATGGCACTAGCAATTTTCTCTGCTGCACCTTTACCCTGTACTGGCGTGGGGTAAATAATCACATGCGTATTGGGATTGCGGCGCTTGAGCGTTGTCAACACATCGCGTAGCGCAGCAGCATCTGGTGAGGTGACAATGCCGATGGTTTTTGCATAATCTGGAATCGCTTGTTTCCGCGAAAGGTCAAATAGCCCCTCATTTTGCAACTTGCGTTTTAATTGTTCAAAAGCTTCAAATAAATCGCCTAACCCAGCTTGTCTTAAAAATTCTATGGTCAGCTGAAAGTCACCGCGCGCTTCATAAAGTGTAACAGTGGCGCGCGCTTCGATTTTGTCACCTTCGCGCGGCGTGAAATCGACATAACTATTGCGACCTTTAAACATCACACAGCGTACTTGTGCACTGGCATCTTTTAGCGAAAAATACCA
>JBFJJY010000149.1:0-4810 GCA_041612055.1 Methylophilaceae bacterium
ATTCTTTTTTCAGTTGTGGATAAAGGTCTGGACCAAATGGCGCAAGCGCCTCTTTGTTCACGCGGTGAAAGTGAATGCAGTCTTCCTCCTGGCCATAATATGGCGTTAAATCCATGCCGCCACCAAACCACCAAATATCTTGCTCGTGCTCGTTTTGTGCTTTGGCGATAAAGAAACGCACATTCATATGCACAGTTGGTATATAGGGATTGCGTGGATGAAAGACGAGCGATACGCCCATGGCTTCCCAAGGGCGACCTGCTGCTTCAGGATGCGCAACACTCGCTGCTGGCGGGAGCTTAGTCCCTAATACGTGAGAAAAGCCGATACCTGCACGCTCAAAGACATTGCCTCCTTCTAGCATGCATGAATTGCCACCACCACCTTCAGGGCGTTGCCAACCATCATGTAGGAATGTTTTACCATCAACGAGTTCAACCGACTCAATAATGCGGGCTTGTAAGCCTTGGAGGTAATCGTAAACGGCTTGTGTATTGACGCTACTCATCTTATTGATTGTTAACCTTTAACAGCGCGGTGGCCAATATCAGTTCGATATTGAACCCCTTCAAAATGAATGCCTTCGATAATCTGATAGGCTTGTTTTTGAGCAAATTTAACAGTTTCACCCAGCGCCGTAACACACAGCACACGACCGCCACTGGTGACCACTTTGTCACCATTAAGCGTGGTGCCAGCGTGAAAAACATAGGCATCTTCTAGGTTCTTTGGCAATCCAGTAATTTCATCACCTAATTTCGGTTTGGCAGGATAGTTGGCGCTCGCCATCACGACACCCAAAGCAAAACGTCTATCCCACTCTGTTTCCGCTTGATCTAAGGTACCATTCACTGCATGTTGTAGCAAACCTAGCAAATCAGATTTTAAACGCATAAAAATAGGCTGTGTTTCTGGATCACCCATGCGACAGTTAAATTCCAACGTTTTAATTTCGCCATTAGGACTAATCATTAAACCGGCATATAAAAATCCGGTATAAGGAATACCATCTTTTGCCATACCTTCTACAGTTGGTTTAATCACTTCGCGCATTGCGCGGGCATGAATTTGAGGTGTGACAATTGGTGCTGGGGAGTAGGCGCCCATGCCGCCCGTATTAGGACCTTGGTCGCCAGTGAGTAAGCGTTTGTGATCTTGGCTGGTGGCTAAAGCTAAGATGTTTTTACCATCCACCATCACCATAAAACTAGCTTCTTCACCAGTGAGGAACTCTTCAATCACCACGCGTGCACCCGCATCACCAAAGGTATTATCACCTAACATCATATCGACGGCGGCATGTGCTTCGTCTAATGTCATGGCGACAACGACACCTTTACCTGCCGCTAAACCATCTGCTTTGATTACAATTGGCGCGCCTTGCTGATCAATATAGGCGTGCGCAGATTGGATGTCAGAAAAAGTTTCGTAAGCCGCAGTTGGGATGTTGTGTCTCACCATAAAGGCTTTAGAAAAGTCTTTTGATGATTCTAATTGTGCGGCCGCTTGTGTTGGGCCAAAAATCTTAAGACCATGCTCACGGAAAGCATCAACAACCCCTTCGCTGAGTGGCGCTTCTGGACCAACAACGGTGAGTGCAATTTTTTCATTTTTTGCAAACTGTACCAAATCGTCTATCTTGGTCATTGGCACATTGACCATGTCTGGGTTGGTTGCTGTCCCGGCATTGCCTGGCGCAACATAGGTCAAGCTCACCGCTTTATTTTGAGAAATTTTCCAAGCGATGGCATGCTCGCGACCGCCGCCACCAATAACTAATACCTTCATTTTATGCCCTTAAATTAATGACGGAAGTGACGAATGCCAGTCAACACCATGGCTAATCCACGCTCGTCAGCAGCGGCGATGACTTCATCATCACGCATGCTGCCACCAGGTTGAATAACGCAGATAGCACCAGCATCGGCTAGAACATCAACGCCATCGCGGAATGGGAAGAAGGCATCAGAAGCAACGACTGACCCTTGTAAACTGAGGCCAGCATGTTCTGCTTTAATAGCAGCAATTTTTGTACTATCGACGCGGCTCATTTGGCCTGCGCCGACACCAAGTGTCATGCCATCGCCACAAAACACAATGGCATTGGATTTAACGTATTTCGCTACATTCCAAGCAAATAGTAGGTCTTGCATTTGTGCGGCCGTAGGTTGCTTTTTAGTCACTACTTTTAAGTCAGACATCTGTAATTCATGAATATCAGCAGTTTGCACTAAAATACCAGAGCCTACACGTTTGGTGTCATGTGAATTGCGACCTTGTTGCCACGGGGTGTTGCCGCCAGCAGGCAAGGCAATTTTTAGCACGCGCACATTCTTTTTAGCACTAAAAATGGCTAATGCTTCAGCAGTATATGCTGGTGCAATTAACACTTCTAAAAACTGTTGTGAAATGACTTCAGCCGCTGCTTTGTCCACTGGCATATTAAAAGCAATAATGCCACCAAAGGCTGAGGTTGGGTCTGTTTTGAATGCTTTGCTATAGGCTTCTAATGCCGTTGCGCCTAATGCCACGCCACATGGGTTTGCGTGTTTGACAATGACGCACGCATTGCTATCAAATGCTTTTACAGTTTCCCAAGCAGCGTCAGCATCTGCAATATTGTTATAGCTTAACTCTTTACCTTGAATCTGTTCTGCAGTCACCAGTGAGCCAGGTGCTGGGCATTGGTCTTGGTAGAAGGCTGCAGTTTGATGCGGATTTTCACCATAGCGTAAGTCTTGTACTTTGGTAAAGCGGCTGTTCATTTGTGCTGGATATGGATTGCGAGAGCCATCTTCGTTAAAGCTAGATAAATAATCACTGATAGCGCCATCGTAATTGCTGACACGGTTAAATGCAGCCACTGATAATGCAAAAGTAGTTTTTTGACTAAGTTGACTATTGTTTGCATTGAGCTCATCAACCACGCTGGCATATTGACTGGCGTCAGTCAGTACAGCGACATCTTTCCAGTTTTTTGCTGCTGATCGCAACATCGCAGGCCCACCGATATCAATATTCTCAATAGCATCTTCGAGTTTGCAATCTGGTTTTGCAACCGTTGCTTCAAACGGATATAAATTCACCACTAACATATCAATGTTTGGAATGTCTGATGCCTGCATGGTTTTAACATGTTCAGGTAAATCACGACGCCCCAATAGTCCACCATGCACTTTTGGATGCAATGTTTTTACGCGGCCATCTAGCATTTCAGGAAAGCCGGTGTAGTCACTTACTTCGATGACTGGAATATTGTTTTCTTTAAAGAGTTTGGCGGTGCCGCCAGTAGAAAGGATTTCGATATCTAGCTTGTGTAGACTTTGTGCTAGCTCAATAATACCTGTTTTGTCTGAAACACTAATAAGAGCGCGTTCAATTATAGCCATAATTTTTTTGAATCATTTTAATGAGAATAGGTTTGTTTTACGATTATTGATGTTGGTGTTTTTATTTCTGCAAAGCGTTTGTGCTTAGAAAGCGAATAGTCTAGCTTAAGTTGTATAACGCCATTTTTTTGCGTAAGGTGTTACGATTAATGCCTAGTATTTCAGCCGCTTTGCTTTGGTTTCCACCTACTTTATTTAATATGTATTCCAACATGGGCTGTTCTATACAGCCGAGCACCATCTCGTAAATCGCATGTGGCGGTTGGCCATCAAGATGAATAAAGTAATCATCTAGTGAAGCGATAATCGCGTGGCTTAGTAAACAGTCTTTACTCATTATGCAGCGATTGCCTCCGATGATTGGCTTGGTAACTCTTCTTCATAGACCAAACGCTCATTTTTGGTTTTTAGCTCTACAAAGAAATCGCTAATCGCCTGCAATTGAAGCTCTGTCGTTTGCAATGTGTTCATGTTGTGGCGAAATGCGGCTGACCCAGCTAGTCCTTTTGTGTACCAAGAGATATGTTTGCGTGCAACGCGCATGCCTGTTAATTCACCATAAAAATCATATAAATCATGAAGATGCTCTAGCATAACAGTATGAATTTCTTCAACCGTTGGCGGTAACATATGGGTGCCCGTTGTTAAATAATGTTCGATTTCACGGAATATCCAAGGTCTACCTTGGGCGGCACGGCCAATCATGACGGCATCTGCACCCGTATAATCTAAGACAAATTTGGCTTTTTCTGGCGTGGTAATATCGCCATTAGCAATCAGTGGAATCTTGATTGATTGCTTCACAGCTGCAATCGTATCGTATTCGGCATCACCTTTGTATAAACAGGCACGGGTGCGACCATGCATGGCAAGTGCTTGAATGCCAATATCTTCAGCCATTTTGGCGATTTGAATGGCATTACGGTTATCTTTGTCCCAGCCCGTTCTAATTTTAAGGGTCACAGGGACGTCGACCGCATTAACAACCGCTTTTAGAATTTGCGCAACGAGTGGTTCATCTTTGAGTAATGCTGAGCCTGCCATGACATTACATATTTTTTTAGCAGGGCAGCCCATATTGATATCAATAATCTGCGCACCGTTATCCACATTATGTTTAGCCGCTTCCGCCATCATGGCAGGGTCTGCGCCTGCAATTTGTACTGAAATAGGGTCAACTTCACCTTCGTGATTGGCACGTCTGCGTGTTTTTTCACTACCGTAGAGCAGTGAGTTGGATGTGACCATTTCAGATACAGCTAAGCCTGCGCCCATTTTTTTACACAATTGGCGGAAAGGCCGATCTGTGACGCCAGCCATAGGGGCGACGACCAAATTGTTTTTCAGAACATGAGATCCAATTTGCATTATTTATAATTCGCGAGGAAAGGTTGACTATTTTATACGCAATTGCATTTATA
>JBFJJY010000150.1:0-4769 GCA_041612055.1 Methylophilaceae bacterium
CTCCAACAATCAGTAAAAACCACAGACCGCAACTACCCGGCCTACTTAAACCAAGGCTGGTTGCGCAACAAGTGGTTTCTGCGGTGCAATCTCATCGAACACAAGCCAAACAGCAAAAGAAATTGAGTTGGAAAATGGCTGCTGATTCCGCGCCCGCTACTTTTGGCATCATAGAATCTCAGGGCTTACTTAAAATTTTTGACTTACTCAAACAGTCTGTTTTCGGGTCGAGCGCTAAAGCGAATGTATTAAATGAAAACCATGATGAATGGCTTATTCATGATGCGGAAGATGAGTTAAACACACAAGACCTTGCCACACTGGCCAAAGCGATTTTAAACGGTATGGGTTTGAAAAAACCATATGCACCCACTGTATTGATTGTTGGTCATGGCAGTCTTTCGAGCAACAATCCTCATGCATCTGGACTCGATTGTGGCGCGTGCGGCGGACAATCTGGTGAAGTGAATGCGTCTGTGCTTTGCTACCTGCTTAACCGCAAGGATATCCGAGCAGCATTACAGCATGACGACATGCCCATACCAGAAACCACCACCTTTGTTCCTTGTCTACATAATACGGTGACAGATGAGGTAATTGTACTGAATAAACAGCAAGGTATATGGATGTCATGGCTGGAATCGGCAACCACTGCCTGTCAACAACAACGTGCCGCTAAAGATAGTCAACTGTTTAAAGGCCGAACAGATATGCAAAAGGCATTAACTCAGCGGAGTCAAGACTGGGCGCAGCTCAGACCTGAATGGGGATTGGCAAATAATGCAGCATTTGTTGTTGCCCCCAGATCGCATACAAGAGGCCTCGATTTTGAAGGCAGAAGCTTTTTACACGATTACACTTGGCAAAACGACCATCACTTTGAGTTACTAGAACAAATCATGACTGCACCAATGATTGTGACTAACTGGATTAATCTGCAATATTATGCCAGCGTGACCGATCATCAACACTATGGCAGCGGCAACAAAATGTTGCATAACGTAGTGGGTGGGAATTTCGGCGTGTTTGAAGGCAACGGTGGAGATTTAAGGATAGGGCTACCGGAACAGTCATTGCATGATGGCGTCACATGGCGACATGCGCCTGTTAGATTAAATGTTTATATCAATGCGCCCAGAAATGCGATTAACGCTGTTATTCAAAAACATACAATGATTAAAGACTTAATAATGAATCATTGGCTGTTTTTGTTTCAATGGGATGATGAAAGCAAAACAATTTGGGGCTACAAAAATGGTGGCTGGGAACGGGTCAAAACCGACATGTCTGAATTGAGTACGCAAAATGAATCCTTCACCGACTTAGCTAATGAGGCAAAAGAAATGACACTTAATCATCAATCAATTGAAATCTATGAAAGAAAAGTAGAAGTAATACCAAAAGCTATTGAAATTAACGGCAATATCGCGATAGCTTATGATTATAAAATAATGAGCCAAGCAGAGATGACAGAGAACCTTTAAACCTGAATGAGCGAATATAAGTTTGTTTAAAAATTAGGATGATATGGGATAATGAACGTGAGCGCTTTTTTATGCTCTAACGCTAAAATAAATGAATGATGCCGCGCCGGAATACTGAAAAGTAGCTGTTTTTTCAGTTAAGAATCAACGGATATCAATATTAATAAAATAAACCCTGTAAACTAAGAAATATGATGAAGAAACATAGCAAATATTCGCCCGTTGAAAGGCTGTTAAAGCAGATTAAGAACGAAAAAGAGGATTTACTTATCCTCTTTTATTTGACGCTAGGTTACAGTTTACTCAGTATCGCAACACCTGTCGCAGTGCAAGCACTCGTTAATAACGTCACAATGGGCGGTGTTATTCAGCCGCTGATTGTGATTTCAGTTATTTTATTTGCATTGTTAGTGCTGTCAGGCTTGCTGTTTGTTTTAGAAACTTATGTTGTCGAGCTGATTCAACGTCGATTATTTATCGGCACTGCGATGCATGTAGCACATAAAACACAAGGGGCGGTCATTAGCATTTATGATAAAACCAACCCTGTTGAATTAGTGAATCGCTTTTTTGATATCACAACCATACAAAAGTCTGCGGCAGTATTGCTCACGGTTGGCTTTATTGCTTCCATTCAAGTCGTTATTGGTAGCATCATATTAATCTTTTACAGTTTTTACTTTGCCATCATCGTGTTCATGGTACTACTGTTCTTTTGGTTTATCTTGCGCATATTAGGTAAAAATGCCACCAAGACTGCAATAGAAGAGTCAGAAGCGAAATATGCCACTGCTGCGTGGCTAGAGTCGATTGCTGGCAACTTTTATTTATTCAAATTTTATAATGGTTTGCATCGGGCCGAGTCGCATACCAACACGCTTGCCAATCAATACTTAACAAGGCGCGCTTCACATTTTTCATACTTATTACAACAAACATTTGCCGCAGTGATGTTTTATGCTCTCATCGGCGCAGTTATGCTGGCAACGGGCGGTCTACTGGTGGTTAACAGTCAAATCAATCTTGGGCAATTTGTAGCGGCGGAATTAATCTTTTTTGGTGTTTTGGGCGCCTTTGTCAGACTCGTGAGCAAACTGGGCGATTACTATGACATTTTGGCAGCTGTAGATAAGATTGGTATGTTAGATGATTTGCCGCAAGAAGAAATCAAATCTAATCAAACGCCGCTGGATAAATTACATGTATTAACGGCAAGTACCATCAGTTTTGCCTACTCCGACCGCATTCATCCCATCGAGAACATTAGTTTTCAACTAAAAAAAGGCAATAGCCTTGCTATTCATGGCGTCTCTGGCAGTGGAAAATCGACCATTGTTGATTTAATAACGGGTTTAAGAACGCCAATCAAAGGTCAGATTGAATATAACGGGGTTGATTTGCGCCAGATTAACCGTGAAATCTTAAGAAATAAAATTGGTATTGCTACTGAAGTGGAAATCATTGAAGGCAGTATCTTAGAAAACATTCAATTGGATAATACTGATATTTCCATGCATGAAATTAATGCCGTATTAACAGAGTTAAGCTTGGCTGATGATTTTGCAAAATTAGAACATGGCCTTGATACCGTGCTAACGGGCTTTGGTGCTCCATTATCAACCACCCAGTTGCAAAGACTCATGTTAGTAAGAGCGATTGTTACCAATCCTGAATTGCTGATTATTGATGGCATTATCGACAACCTAAGTGCAGAGCAAACAAAGATAGTGATTAATTATTTTATCAAACGAAAAAATGATTGGATGTTGTTATTAACAACCCGCTCTAAAGCCATCGCTGCTCAATTTGATCAGCAGTTGATGCTTTCTGATGTAATGGATAAAACACAATGAGTAACATAAGCACCCATCAAAATAATGCTTTAATTGCGGCTAAAACACCCAGCAACGTTAGACGTTATGCGCGTTTTTTAGGCATCGCATTTTTTTTATTGCCGATTCTTTCACTCTTTTTGCCGTGGCGACAAAACGTCAATGCCAGCGGGCAATTGACCGCATTCTCAGCCTCTGAACGCATACAAACCATTGATGCGCCAGTCAGTGGCGTGATTAGCAATTGGAATGTGCAAGAAGGCTCAACCGTCAAAAAAGGCGATGTATTACTCGAGATTAGTGATATTGATCCACAGTTTAAGGACAGGTTGATTTCGCAACGTGATAATCAAATAACCAAATTAGAAGCTAAAGCAGATGAATTGAAAGCTTATGAAATCCAGCAACAAAATTTAATTTCTTCTCGCGATGCTAAAATTGCAGCGGCACAGTTTAAGCTAGACGTTGCTCAGCAAAAAACCTTATCCTCCGCTGAAGCAGTCAGTGCCGCACAAGCCACTTTAGAAACTGCTGAGTTTCAAACTACACGTTTGCAACGCTTATATACAGATGGGCTCGTTTCTAAACGAGATGTCGAAGTTGCAGAACGTGATTTTATTTTAGCTAAACGAAGCTTGAATAGCGCACAGGCAAACTTAAATTCTGCGAAGGCTGAAGCAAAATCAGCATCTGCAGAAATTTTGCAAATTCGAGCAGATACACAGGCAGCACTCGATTCTAGCAATGCTTTAATCAATAAGATTAAAGGGGAACTTGCCGATAGTGAAAATAACTTAACCAGCTCCGAAATTGATTTATCACGGCAAAATAGTCAAAAAGTCATTGCTCCTAGAGACGGCGTCATTCATCGTATTCCGACAAACTCTGAATCACAAGTCATCACAAAAGGACAGCAACTTCTCGTGATTGTGCCAGATACGGACTCACGCGCTGTTGAGCTGTGGGTCGATGGCCGAGATGCCACCTTAGTGATAAAAGACAGTGAAGTACGATTAGAGTTTGAAGGTTGGCCAGCGATTCAAGTGGCTGGCTGGCCAGCAGTAAGTATTGGCACCTTTAAAGGTAAGGTTGCTTTTGTTGATCCAACAGATAATGGGGTTGGGAACTTTAGAGTCATGGTATTACCAGCGGATGATAGTAACTGGCCTTCGCCAAGATACCTTCGTCAGGGCGTTACTACTAGAGCATGGATATTGCTTCAAGAAGTTTCTATTGGTTACGAATTATGGCGCTTGGTTAACGGCTTCCCTGCTCGTTTGCCACAGCAAACCTCTAATAACTTGCAAGCCACTCAAACAGGCAAATAGATGGCAAAGTATTTGATTAAAAAGCAGTTATTAATCATTGCTTGCTGCTATTGCGGCGTCTTAAGTACGCAGATAGTTAACGCGGCAGATGCAAACATGCGTTTACAAAAAGAAGAGTCGCTTAA
>JBFJJY010000151.1:0-4754 GCA_041612055.1 Methylophilaceae bacterium
AATTTAAAAGATCCTGCTGGTAACGGCGTAGAGCTGAATTTTGAAGAATTTGGTGATCCTAACTATGAAATGCGACCTTCAGGCGACCCTAGTCAAGCAGCTTAAATCGTGAATAAGTTTTATTGTCATTAACCGACTAATCACTAATGTGATGCTGGTCACAGATTTTTATTGAGATAAAGCTAAAATGGCGATTAGGTAGTCCTAATGGTATAGACAGTCGTTAAATAAATACATAAATAAAATAATGGTCGTAATTTGAGGGGTGAGTGATGAAAGTCAGTAATCAATTAAACGTTTTTTGGATATTAGCTGCGATGCTATTAACCATCAGTGTCTCTGCTTATGCAGAGGCCGATCCTAAGCTTTGGCCTGTCATGAAAGAGGCATTTTTTGAAAAAAGACCAATGCAAGAAGTGGATTTCATGAAGATAGAGGCGCCTAAACGTGCAGAAAGTGGTGCACAAGTGCCAGTTACTTACTCTATTGATACGGCAGCAGCAAAAGCAGCAGGCGTTAAAATTGTTAAGCTTTATTCTTTCGTAGATGCGAATCCAATTCCTTTGACAGCCACTTATCATTTAACCGATGCTTTAGGCGACTTTGAGCTATCAACCCGTATTCGTTTTGAAACTGATGCGTTTGTTCGTTTAGTGGGTGAAGATGCCAATGGTAAGTTATATTTGGCTTCTCGGCCGATTCGCGCAGCAGGCGGCTGTGGTGGTATTGTTTCCAATGATGAAGAAGCAGTTAGAGCCGCAGCAGGTAAGATTAGAATGAAGGTGGATGCGCCTAAAACATTTGGCACAGCTACATCCGCTAAAGTGAATATTAAACACATCATGCGAACTGGATTACAGCGTGATTTAGTCTCACAAGGATTTTTACCTGCATTTTATATTAATAAAGCGAGTTTTACTTACAATGGCAAACCGATAATGACCGTTGATGTCAATGTTGGTACAGCAGAAGACCCTTACTTTAAGTTTAATTTTGTGCCAGAAAAGCCAGGCACATTTGAATTGGTGGCAACCGATAATGAAGGTAAAACATTTAAGCAAGCCATCGAAGTGAAAAGTTAAAATTTGATTTGTTAAAAAGGCCTCAAAGAGGCCTTTTTTATTGTGCATCCGTTTGATGCTAAAATAAAAGACAAGTTAGTCGAAGATAATTTTCTCAGATTTAAAACGGAGAAGCAGTTATGAAAAGTTATAAAAAAGAGCTTTGGTTTAATATTCCAGCTCGGATGGATTTTCAAAATATCACAGGTCAAGTGAGAGAATGTCTGCGCGAAAGTGGCATTCAAGAAGGGCTGTGCTTAGTCAATGCCATGCATATTTCTGCCAGTGTTTTTATTAATGATGATGAGCGTGGTTTACATCATGATTACAAAGTGTGGTTAGAAGAGTTGGTGCCGCATGAGCCATTAAGTCATTACCGGCATAATGATACTGGTGAAGATAATGCGGATGCGCATATCAAACGCCAAGTGATGGGACGTGAAGTGGTGGTTGCAGTGACGGAAGGACAGTTGGATTTTGGACCTTGGGAACAGATTTTTTATGGTGAGTTTGATGGTAGACGCAAAAAGCGTGTCTTAGTGAAAATTATCGGCGAATAAACGCAAAACATGCTGCCATACGGTGTTACAAAGTTAAAAAATATTGCCTTGTATACTCGTGTATGCGGTGACAATATTTTTCAATTTTAGCCTAGTCTGGCTTAGCGCTTCTATGTTTATTGATTGTCTTGAGAGTACAGAATAGTGAGAACTTAATGAAGTCCCCTGAATTATTAGCGCCTGCTGGCGATTTAGATCGTATGCGAACTGCATTTGATTACGGTGCTGATGCGGTGTATGCGGGTCAGCCGCGTTATAGTTTGCGTGTGCGCGAGAATGATTTTTCGATGGAAAATTTAGCAATTGGGATTAGTGAAGCACATGCGCGCGGGAAGAAGTTTTTTGTTGCGAGCAACATTTCACCACATAACGCCAAGGTGAAAACCTATATGCGTGATATGGAACCTGTGATTGCTTTGCAGCCTGATGCGCTGATTATGTCTGATCCAGGCTTGATTATGATGGTGCGCGAACAATGGCCAGAAATGCCAGTGCATTTATCAGTACAAGCAAATGCAGTCAATTATGCTTCAGTAAAATTTTGGCAAAAAATGGGTTTAACTCGGGTTATTTTATCGCGTGAATTGTCTATTGATGAGATTAAAGAAATTCGTCATGAGTGCCCTGAAATGGAGTTGGAAGTCTTTATCCATGGCGCATTATGTATTGCTTATTCAGGACGTTGCTTATTATCTGGTTACTTTAATTCACGTGACCCGAATCAAGGCACGTGTACTAATAGTTGCCGTTGGGATTATAAAGTGCACGATGCGAAGCAAGATGCAGCTGGCGTAATACGGTTGAACGATTTTGACTTTCAAGCAGAAATGGAAAAGTCAAACCTATCGGCATGTGGTAGCCTGCCTAGACATCCAGAAGCAGATAAAATCTTTTTAATTGAAGAGAAGGGGCGACCAGGAGAGTTATTACCGATTATGGAAGATGAGCACGGCACTTACATTATGAACAGCAAGGATTTGCGTGCTATTGAGCATGTGCAGAAATTGATTGAAGTTGGTGTGGATTCTCTTAAAATTGAAGGTAGAACTAAATCACGCTATTACGTAGCGCGTACCAGTCAAAATTACCGAAAAGCCATTGATGATGCCGTAGCAGGACGACCATTTGATTGGAGCTTGCTTGGTGAGTTAGAGAATTTGGCCAATCGTGGCTATACCGATGGCTTTTATCAACGTCATCATACGGCTGAGCATCAAAATTATAAGCAAGGCTATTCAAAATCGAATCGCAGCATATATGTGGGAGATGTGGTTGCTTATGATGCAGAACAGGGGTTTGCTGATATAGAAGCGCGTAATAAATTTGCAGTGGGCGATAAGTTGCAAATTATTCATCCGACAGGGAATCAAGATATTGTGGTTGAAACGATGTTGAATAAAAAAGGCGAATTCATCCAAGAAGCTAAAGGCAGTGGCTATTATGTACGGTTACCCATTCAAGCGCACAATTTACAAAATGCGATGGTGGCTAAGTACATCAGTTAATGAAAAAAGGGAGCTTAGTGCTCCCTTTTTTGAATATAAGCAAACGCTTATTTATTCATTACGTACATGGTTACTTCAAAGCCAAAACGCATTTCTGTTGCTGCTGGTGTAGTCCACATAATATTCTCCTTAATTAAAATAAGCGGCAATACATTGCATTACCGTGAAAGCATTATGTCGATTATAGAAAAATCCAGATAGATAACATTCATGATTACGACTTCATATAAATCATGAACGCCGCATCATGATTTTGAGCGTCAGGCCTAATTAACTTCGGATATAGCTTTCCAATTGCTGGATTAATTCTTCTTGATATTCGATGGTGGCTTTAACCAAGTCACCAATCGATAGCATGCCAATCATTTCATCATCTTCCATCACAGGTAAGTGACGCACACGTTTATTGGTCATGGTGTTCATCGCGCTGGCAACTAAATCATTCGCTTGTCCATAATTGAGTTTGCTGGTCATCACTTCGCTAACAGTGGTGGTTCGTGATGCTTTGTTTTTTAGCGCCACTTCACGCGCATAATCACGCTCAGAAAAAATACCAACAAGTTTATTGTTTTCCATCACAGCCAATGCACCAATGCCTTTTTGCGCCATCAGGCCTAATGCCTCAAAAACGCTTTTATCAGGCGCAATACTAATAATCTCTTGATGCTGTTTTTCTTTGAGTATTTGTTTTAATGTTTTCATGTTTTTTGTTCCTCTCGCAACGATATAAAAATATACACCTTATAATGCTATCTGCAAATAATTAAGTATTCATGATGATTCATTCACAAACAATTAAAGCATTTTTAGCCTTATTATTGCTCGCATTTTTTTGGGGCTATAACTGGGTTGTGATGAAAAGCGCATTGCAATTTTCTGGGGTGTTTCAATTTATTGCATTACGCACAGGCATTGGTGCAGTCTGTTTATTTATGTTGATTGCAGTCTTGCGTAAACCATTCAAGATTAAGCATTGGTCAACATTGTTGCTGCTTGGATTATTACAAACCAGTGGTTTTACTGGCCTGCTAATGTGGGCGCTAGTAGAAGGCGGTGCTGGAAAAACCGCCGTATTGACCTACACCATGCCATTTTGGGTCATGTTATTGGCTTGGCCGCTACTAGGAGAAAAATTGCAAGGCCTGCAATGGTTAGCCGCCATTTTATCGGCAATGGGTATTTTGTTCATACTCGATCCGCTTCATCTGGGCGCAGATCAGTTCAGCATGTTTTTAGCGGTGCTGTCTGGGGTGTGCTGGGCATTGGCGGTGATTGTCGCTAAAAAACTGCATCAAAAAGCTCCGGAGCTTGACTTGCTAACGCTAACTGCTTGGCAAATGCTTTTTGGTAGCATTCCAATTTTGATTGCTGCATGGTTAATGCCAGCGCCAGCTATTCAATGGACGCCTTATTTTATTGGTGCTGTTATTTATAATGCCATTTTTTGTAATGCATTGGCTTGGTTACTTTGGCTTTATGCGTTGCAACGTTTACAAGCTGGCGTAGCCAGCATGACCAGTATGTTAGCGCCTGTCGTTGGGGTGATTGCTGCATGGATACAGTTGAATGAAGTACCAAATAATGCTGAATTATGGGGGATGCTGTTGATTGGTTTAGCATTACTGTTA
>JBFJJY010000152.1:0-4742 GCA_041612055.1 Methylophilaceae bacterium
AATGCACCAAATGCGCTGGTTTGATTGTATTTTCGCGCCCAATATCCATCCAGCCAATCGTTGAAAGAAGCGAGACCAAAAACACTAGCCGCGATTAAATTTAATGTGTGTGTCGGTTGAATACCTAAAGCAAAAATATTGTGTGGCAAATAAAAAATACCAACAAAGACAGGAATAAGCGCGATTCTGAGTACTGTTAAAATATTAGGTACATTCCAAAACATAGTGGGTTGTTCTTTTAAATAAGATTAATGAAACTGGCCATAAACTTTTTCTGCCAAAGCCGAGCTAATGCCTTCAACCTGCGCAAGTTCGTCTATGCTAGCACCTTTCACCCCGTCTAATCCACCAAAGCGTGTTAATAGTGCTTTACGCCGCTTTGCGCCAACGCCCTCGATACTTTCTAGGCTAGACGTTACCCTTGCCTTGGCGCGCTTTGCACGATGCCCTGTGATTGCAAACCGATGGGCTTCGTCACGAATCTGTTGCAGCAAATGTAACCCTTGGTTGTCTTGCTCTAAATTAAGCATTTCGCCTGTATCTGAAAAAATCATGGTTTCCAAGCCAGGTTTGCGTTCCTCACCTTTGGCAATACCAACTAATAAAATATCTTCAAGACCCACTTCCTGCATCACTTCGATTGCCACTCCAAGCTGACCTTTTCCACCATCAATAAAAACCAAATCTGGACGTACACCTTCGCCCGCAGCTACTTTTTTATAGCGCCGTGTTAATACATCGCGCATCGCTGCGTAATCATCACCGGGCGTTATCCCTGTCACGTTATAGCGTCTATACTCACTATTTTGCATATCGCCTTTATCAAACACGACGCAACTGCCTACAGTGGCCTCACCCATGGTGTGGCTGATATCAAAGCACTCAATACGCTCAACCGTCTCTGCCAAACGTAAAGCTTCACGCAGTGCGAGCAGCTTTGCTGCCTGATTGGCAGACGTTGCCGCACGCTGCCCAAGTGCCAGCTCAGCATTGGTTTGTGCCATCTTTAACCACACTTTTTTATCACCAATCGCATTGGTGATAATCCTAATTTTTCGATTCGCCTGCTCGCTTAACACGGCTTCAAAACCTTTAGCGTCTATTTCAACACCACACACTAATAATGGCGGCGTATTTTGCGCCATATAATGTTGCGTCAAGAACGCTTCTACCGTTTCACTTAACTCTGCATCCTGACTATTCTTTGGAAAGAAACTTTTGTCGCCTAAGTGTCTTCCACCACGAATCATGACAAGGTTAATACAATGTTGACCTTGCAAATGGGCGCAAGCAATCACATCAGCATCCGCAACACTGAAATCGCTCACAAATTGCTTGGCTTGCACTTGTCGTAGTGCCTGCATCCGATCGCGTAATACCGCAGCCGCTTCATACTCTTGATTAACCGCTGCAGCAGTCATTTTCTCTTCTAACGCAGTTAACACCTCATTGGTTTTTCCTTGCAAAAACATCGCCGCATGATGTACATCATGTCGATAATCTGCTTGGCTAATGTAACCGACACAAGGGGCAGTACAACGATCGATTTGATGCTGCAGACATGGGCGAGAACGGTTGGAAAAAACTGAGTTTTCACAAGTGCGCAGCTTAAAGACTTTTTGCAGCAGTTGAATACTTTCCCTGACAGCAACGCTGTTGGGGAATGGTCCAAAATATTGCGCATTTTTACGTTGCGCACCTCTGTGAAATGCTAAACGAGAAAATGTATCATCAGTCAGTGCAATATAGGGATAAGACTTATCATCTCTAAACAAAACGTTATAGCGAGGCATGATGCTTTTAATCAGATTGTTTTCAAGCAACAAAGCTTCTGCTTCAGTTCGCGTTACCGTTGTTTCAATACCTGCAATTTGCGATACCATCATGCGTGTTCTAGGACTTGGTAAATTTTTATTAAAATAGCTAGAAACACGTTTTTTAATATCTTTAGCCTTACCAACATAAATGACCACATCATCTGCATTTTTCATGCGATAAACACCTGGCAGATGAGGTAAATTTTTTAAAATTGGCTTTGGATCAAACATCGTATTATTTTAACAGTTAACTTAATCATCTTTTAATTGTGGAAATAATGGTCTATATTTTTACTATTCAAACAGGAGAGAACATAAGAATTGCTTTATTATTCTGTCATAAAAGTGTAACGATACTTTAGTTAGTAATGGTTTATATTACGCGATATAAATAAAATCAGGGAAATCAAAAATGACTACAAAAACAATTGACTATGCAGCACAAGTCAAAAAATTAACTGTTGCGCAAAAAGAACGCCTTTTATCAAGAATGTCTGGCAAACTGCCAAAAAGGCTAGCCAAAGATAAACTGACTGAAGAAGAAGCGATTGCTATCCAGTTAGAGCTTGAAGATGAGCAGTTGCAAGAATGGAAAGAAAAAGTTGCTGCGATTCGCGCAAAGGAAGAAAAAAAGAAAAAGAAAGAAGAAGATTAAATAGTAGTATCTTTTATCTGCCGCCTTTGCTTCTGTCATTAGGGCGCTAACGATTTAAAAATTGGACAATGTGATGAAAAAAATCTTAATCGCAAACCCCAAAGGGGGCAGCGGCAAGACAACACTTTCAACCAATCTGGCAGGCTTTTTTGCAAGCCAAGGCAGAAAAGTCTGTTTACTCGACTTAGATAAACAGCAATCCGCTAAAGGCTGGTTAAACCGCCGTCCAGAAACATTACCTAAAATTGTGCAATCCAATAATTACAATGCGCTAGCCAAAAAGAAAGACATCGACATTGTTGTTATTGACTCACCTGCTGGGATTCGTGGTGATAAATTAAGCGATGCTGTTAAAGATGCTGATTGGGTAATCGTACCCATGCAAACATCGACTTACGATATCAATGCCACGCAAGAGTTTATCGATATTTTAAAAGCAGAAAAAGCCGTAAGAAAAGAGCGAACATTTGTTGCCATGCTTGGCATGCGAGTTTCTGCACGCACAAAAGCAGCGGAGAATCTTGCCCAATACCTAGAAGAAAGTGGATTTCCAGTCATCGGCAACTTACGCAACGCACAAATCTATTCACATACAGCAGAGCAAGGCATTAGCCTATTTGACATGCCTGTTTACAAAGCAAAAAAAGATCTTGAGCAATGGGCGCCATTACTCAAATGGATTAAGCAACTTGATCAATAGCGGCTCTTACGCGCTAGCCTAGCAACTGGCCACCAATTGCCCAATCTTCTGTTTCTACCTCTTCAAAAACAATATAAGTATAGTTAGCAGGCTTATGTGCATGCTTTACTAAGGTTTCAGTAATTTCTTTCGCAATTGCTTGTTTTTGTTCTTTAGTGACACTCCCTGCAAGCTTAACATTAACAAATGGCATTTTAAGTCTCCTTGTTTATGGTTAATCAATCAACCGTTCACTTGGCTGTTCGTTTAAACTATAGCAAACGGCATCATTTTAATATGATGTTAAAACGGTTATCAATGATGATGACCATGATGATTGGCTATCGGTTTTCCCGTCATTGTTAGCCAAATGTTTTTAATCAGATTAAATACGCCTATTAATAACAAGAATGAAATGAGTATTGAAAGAAGAGGGTCAATCAATAACCAGCCTGTTAAGTAAATAATCAAACCCGCTGCTAATGCAGCAACGGAGCCTAATAAATCCCCTATCACATGTAAAAAGGCCGCTTGGTGATTTAGCCCTTTTTCGCCGTCATGGTGATGCAGCTGCATCGCCACAATAATATTCACGATCAATCCAATAAGAGCAATCATCATGACATAGTTACCGACGACCTGACGTGGATGGCTGATTCGCTCAAAAGCTTCTACTACAATCCAAATAATAACAGCCACCATTAGCAGCGCATTGATGATAGAAACAATCAGTTCTACTTTACTATTGAGCTGATTGCCCACCGCAGAAACGCGGTGGGCTGCAAACATGGCCAAGCCTAGTGCAAATGCATCAGAAAACATATGCCAAGCATCACCGAGCAATGCTAATGACTGGGTCCAAACACCGCCAAAAAATTCAACTAAGGCGAATAGCAGAATAATAATAAAAGGTACGGTAAAAGGATTTTTGAAGCGAGATTGATGTTGATTATTCATTCTAATATCCTAACCCATGCTAGAAAAAAGACCAATAAAAAAGCAGCGTTACACACGCTGCTTTTACTGCAAAATTAAGTTCACCAATTACAATGTGAAATTATTGTTCAGTTTTTTTACTTTCCATTCTTTTGCAATGTTTTTTCATTTCTTGATGTTTTTCTTTCCATTGCTCTCTCGCCGCTTTCTTTTCATCTTGGTCAATAAAACCATCGCCATTTAAATCTCGACGTTTAAAATGCTGTTCCATGTATTGCTCGCGTGCCGCTTTAAATTCCTCATAACTCACTTTACCGTCATTGTTAACGTCTGCATTCATTTCATGCTTTTCCGTTTCACCACCTTCATGATGGTTAGCATGAGCTGTGACTGCAGCAAAAGCCAATAAAACTGATACGAGCAAATAAGAAATAGATTTTTTCAGTCTGAAATCCTTTTTAATCAGGATGCAATATTACATCTGGTTTAGATACGAAGCTCAAACAATTATAGCGTTATCCGCCATCTATTAAATTATTAGTCATTTATAATAATGGATAGTTTCCATAAAGTTAAATTATGCTTAGTTATCGACACGCTTTTCATGCTGGCAATCATGCCGATGTATTAAAACATTATGTATTCAGCGTCGTAC
>JBFJJY010000153.1:0-4739 GCA_041612055.1 Methylophilaceae bacterium
AGTGGGTCGTAGCCAAAGCCATTGCTTCCACGCGCTTCTTTTAAAATACTGCCATGCCAAATGCCTTCGGCAATCAATGGCTGCGGGTCGTCGTGGCGGCGTACCAGCACCAAGCAGCAGTAATAGTAAGCAGCGCGATTTTCATGGGCAGCTAATGTGTTAAGCAAATGCGTATTGTTATTGGCATCATTGCTAGGCACACCCGCAAAGTAAGCCGATTGCACACCCGGTTCACCATTGAGCACTTCTACACACAAACCAGAATCATCTGCTAAAGCAGGCAAATTAGTGGCTAAACTAGCGTGCCGCGCTTTAGTTAAAGCATTTTCGATAAACGTACAATGTGGCTCTGGTGCTTCTGGCACATTAAAATCGGATTGCGGCACCACCTCAATATTGAGCGGAGATAGCATGGCTTGTATCTCGCGCAACTTTCCTCGATTACCGCTGGCTATAACAAGTTTTTTAAACATATGGCTTTAGATACCCAACGCTTGTTTTTGTAATGTTAGTAGCTGCTTAATGCCGTGTTCGGCTAAATCGGTCATGGCATTCATCGTTTCGCGGCTGAAAGGTTCGCCTTCGGCTGTGCCTTGAATTTCAACAAAACCACCGCTACTGGTCATGACAATATTCATATCGGTGTCGCAATCAGAGTCTTCAATATAATCTAAATCAAGTACTGGTTCACCTTTGTAAACGCCAACAGAAATGGCGGCGACAGCGTTAGTGAGCGGTGATTCTGTGATAAGTTGATGATTGAGTAGATAGGTAATAGCATCATGCATCGCAACATAAGCGCCAGTAATACTAGCAGTGCGTGTACCGCCATCCGCTTGAATGACATCGCAATCAAAATGGATTGTACGTTCGCCCAGTTTTTTTAAATCAATCACGGCACGTAAGCTACGACCAATGAGGCGCTGAATTTCTTGGGTGCGACCCGATTGCTTACCTCTTGCTGCTTCTCTTTGCATGCGGGTTCCTGTCGAGCGCGGCAACATACCGTATTCAGCCGTCACCCAACCTTGTCCTTGACCTTTTAAAAAGCCTGGTACTTTTTCCTCTACACTGGCCGTGCAAAGTACATGGGTATCACCAAATTTAACCAGAACAGAACCTTCTGCATGTTTGGTGTAATGGCGAATGATGTCGACTTGACGTAGCTGATTGTTTTCACGATTGCTGGGACGAATAACAGATGACATATTAGATAAGCTTTTGATAAAAAAGCCTATTATAAAACATGCAGAGAAAATGCGTCGCTAAATTCCCGTTTTCTGTTTAGTTCTAATAAGTGCAGCTTGAATTTCTGCTAGGGTTTTCTCAATTTCATCATCTGAAAAATCATCTATTGCATGATCATCGTTGGTACGATGCGTAACAGGATTGATAATCGTGGTGGTTTCACTAAATGGCATTTGCTGGGTAGAAACGGCATCTTCACTCAACTGTTTATCGCCCCATTGCAATGTAATGGCACTTAAATTATCACCATTTTCTTTGGCGGCTTGTTCAGCCTTATCCATTAACACATTGGTTGCTTCGGTGACATCATCATGTTTGTTAAGGATTGCTTTAATGTCGGTGTCTTTTAAACAGCCCCAAAGACCATCAGTACAAAGCAAAACGGTATCACCTTCAACCAGCTCCATTCTGTTTGATAAATCAATCTTGGGCGGCTCTTTACCACCGATACAGTTATGAATTTTATTTTTGTAAGGGTGGGTTGCCATTTCTTGTTTACTAATCAGGCCGCGATTATATAAAGATTGCACAATTGAGTGGTCTTCGGTGCGAAACAGCAAATGATTGCCACGGAAATGATATAAGCGAGAATCGCCTGCATGGGCACAATATAGATAACCACGTTGAATAATGGCCGCGACAATCGTGGTTCGTGGCGATTCTACGAGCTGTTGGGTCTGAGTTAGATTTTCAATCATATCGTGTACTTGTTGGATATGATCAGTTAAAAATTTTGCAGGACTATTCAGCAACGGTTTTGCTAAGCGCTGAAAAGCATCGGTTAATGTTTTAATGGCAAGCTGCGCCGCAATTTCACCATGTCGATGCCCGCCCATGCCATCTGCCAACACCAGCAAAAGACTGTCTTTGCTGTAAGAATAGGCCAGCCTATCTTCATTGTATGGTCGTTGACCTTGTCGGCTATTTTGATAAATCGTGAATTTCATTGCTATGTTTAGGCTCTGTTAAAGGCGGCTTGAATCTTTTTAGCAAAACTTAATTTTTTGGGTTGTGGAGAAACAACGGGTGTCATCAATGCTTTTTGTAAAGCAAACACACTTTGCGGCCTGTCCAAATAATCTAGCTGTAAACAACTATCGATAATGGCAAGTAATTCTGGGCTGTAGATGCCTTCACCAATGCTGAGAGCTGATGGAAGAAAATCTTTTTTAATGCGCTTATTCGCTGCGATAGGCGCGGCTCTTGATAGGCAAGAATACATGCTAGCACCAACACTATAAATGTCACTCCATGGGCCTAGTTTTTTTCGGTCGTAATATTGTTCTGGCGGTGCGAATCCTGAGGTAAAGCTAGGGGATAAGTTAGACTGCACTTCGGATAGCGTTTGTCGAGCAGAGCCAAAATCTAGCAGCACAGGTGAGCCGTCTAATCGGATATAAATATTCGCTGGTTTAATGTCTAGATGCAGTAGTTTTTGTAAATGCACTTCTCTTAAACCATTGAGCATTTGACCAAAAACACGTCTGACAAATTTCTCACTGACAGGTGAAGATTCTGCCAGAATGGAATCTTGCATTGATTTGCCACGCTCGTATTGCATGACCATGTAAACCGTGTTGTTTTCTCGAAAAAAATTAGTCACACGAACAATGTTTTCATGATTAATCTTTGCAAGTGCTAGCCCTTCTTCAAAAAAACATTTAAGGCCATGTTTAAAGGTGCTTGCATCTTCCTCTGAGTTCAGCATGACTGTTGCGCCTTGCTCACGCAAAGCCAGGCCGGTTGGCATATATTCTTTAATGGCAACTGTATTGTTATCGCTATCTTGCGCAAGATAGACAAAACTAAAGCCACCCGTACTTAACACTTTGGTGATGGTATAGTGCTGTAGTTGATAACCAATGGGCAAGGTTTGATTATTTGCTTTTGCCATGTCAATCGTCTAAGTTGAATGTAGGGTTGAAATTTTGATGTCACCGTTTCAATGTTTAGGATATTTTCGCATGAAATCAACTAGATTTGATACAATTATCAGCATTTACTTTAAGATCTAAATCCATTTTTGTGAATAAAACGACATGATTATCAGCATGACGGGCTATGCGTCCCATGAACGCAATACCAATAACGGCGTGTTGCAAGTTGAACTGCGTTCAGTCAATCAACGCTATTTAGAATTACAGCTCAAACTGGAAGATACTTTTCGCTCACTGGAACCACAAGTACGTGAATTGTTGAAAGAAAAATTAGGTCGCGGCAAAGTAGAATGTCGTATCCATCTAGCCAAATCCATGGCAGAAGAGCGTATTGAGCTTAATCACACAGTTTTGCAGAATATCGCCACATCGGTTAAAGCGGCTGCGGACTATTTTCCAACAACACAAGCAGTCAATGTGTTGGATGTGTTACGCATGCCAGGTGTGATGGTGACGCCTGTGTTAGATGCTGAGGGGTTGGCGCAGGATGTCATGGCCGCATTGGATACTGCGATTAAAGATTTTATTGCGGCCAGAGCGCGAGAGGGCGATAAGTTAAAAGCAATGATAATCGAGCGTTTGGCAGAAATTGAGTCGCTTATCGTCACGGTTAAACCAATGCTGCCAACGATGGTAACAGCCCATCAAAACAAGTTATTAGCCAAATTGCAAGAAGCACAGCTGAGTCATGATGACGAGCGGATTCGCCAAGAAATTGTGTTATATACACAGCGCATTGATGTTGATGAAGAGTTGTCACGGCTGGACTCACACGTGCAAGAAGCAAGGCGAATTTTATCCGCAGGCGGTATGGTTGGTAAGCAATTAGATTTCTTAATGCAAGAAATGAATCGTGAGGCCAATACCTTAGGTTCAAAATCAGTGGCAATCGAAACCACGCAAATATCCATGCAGCTCAAAGTTTTGATAGAACAAATGCGAGAGCAGATTCAAAATATTGAGTAACATTTCATCCTCCTTCATCATAAAATCATCTAAAATAGGCGCATGATTTCAGGTAACTTATTTATTATCACTGCAGCCTCTGGCGCAGGTAAAACCAGTTTGGTCAAAGCCTTGTTGGCAAAGGATGCACACGTCAAACTATCTATATCACACACCACACGTAAGCCTCGTCCAGGCGAGCAAGACGGGGTGGATTATCATTTTGTTGATGAAGCCAGTTTTATCAGCATGTTGGATAACAGTGCTTTTTTAGAAAGTGCACATGTGCATCATGCGCGCTATGGCACATCAGAAAAAGCAGTGAAAGAAGCCTTAGCGGCTGGCCACGATGTGATTTTAGAAATTGATTGGCAAGGCGCTGAACAAGTGAGAAAACTATTCCCGCAAGCCATCAGCATTTTTATCTTGCCGCCATCGCTGGAAACGCTTGCTGAGCGCCTAAAAGGTAGGGCGCAAGATAGCGATGATGTGATTGCCAATCGTTTGGCAGTGGCACGTGAGGAAATGCGCCACTTAGTTGCGTTTGATTATGTTACAATCAACGATAGATTTGAGGATGCTTTGCAAGATTTGATTGCGATTATTCAA
>JBFJJY010000154.1:0-4732 GCA_041612055.1 Methylophilaceae bacterium
CTATTAACCAATCAGTTAATAGTCTTCATCCCAGTCTACCAACATCGTTTGCTGTGCTATGTTGACGTCAATAACTGTATGCTCGGCAAAAGGAATCAATCGCTCCACTTCACCTTTGACGACAATGACATCATTTGCACCTGTCTCAAACACATCAATAATCTTGCCAAAATTGACGCCTTGTTGATTAGTCACTGCTAGCCCGATTAAATCAGACCAGTAATATTCACTATCATCCAGCTCAGGCAAAACATCTCTTGGCACAGCAATCTGCATCCCTTTGCAAGCAAATGCGGCATCTCTATCATTAATGCCTTCAAGCTTTACGACCAGTACATCATTATGCACTTTACCCGACTTTAGCTTTATTTGCTGCCAGTTACCATCTTTGCCAATTTGCCAAGTTTCATAATCTAACAAGCCATCTAACGCTTCTGTGTCAGGTAATACTTTTACCCAACCTTTAACGCCATATGGGGCGACAATGCGCCCCATGACTACTAAATTATCTGCTTCCGTTTTCATCGAAAACGGTTAAGCCTTATTCAGCTTTAGGTTCTTCTGTTGCTTCAGCAGCAGCTTCTTCAGCTGGCGCTTCCTCAACAGCGGCGGCTGCAGCTTCTTTTTCTGCTGCTGCTTTAGCCTCAGCTTCCGCTTCCGCCGCATCTGCTGCTGCTTTCGCTTTAGCTGCTTCTGCTGCCGCTACTTTTGCTTTTGCAGCATCAGCTTTAGCTTCATCTTTCGCTTTCGCTTTCGCCATGCCTTCTGGGCCTGTTGAGTGCAACTTAACCAAACGTTTAACAGTGTCAGAAAGCTGAGCACCAACGCCAGTCCAGTAATTAACGCGCTCTTGATCAACACGCAACGCTTCAGCCGCACCACTAGCAGATGGATTATAAAAGCCAACGCGCTCGATAAAACGACCGTCACGACGATTGCGAGAATCAGCCACAACTAAATTGAAAAACGGGGTCTTTTTAGAGCCACCACGTGATAAACGAATAACAACCATATATATTCTCTTATTAAATTAATTTTCTGCAGAAAGGCGCGGATTATACGTTATTTTATTTCAGATAGCAAAGGGTAATTGATAATATGCCGCTACTAAAAATCCCTGTATATCTAAGACAAAACGAATAATCAAACGCTTAAATTATTTTTTGTAAGCCGTAGGATCAGCAATCCCCGCCTTATTGAAGCCTTCTTTTCTTAAACGACATGAATCACACACACCGCATGCACGGCCCAAACTGTCTGCTTGATAGCAAGAAACCGTTGCACTGTAATCGACACCTAACGCTGTCCCTTTGATAATAATTTCAGCTTTCGTCATATCAATCAACGGCGCGTGTACCGTGATAGTTTGACCTTCAACTGCGCTTTTTGTCGCTAAGTTTGCCATTAACTGAAATGCTTTTACATACTCAGTACGGCAATCAGGATAACCTGAATAATCTAATGCGTTTACCCCTATAAAAATATCTTGCGCGCCTAACACTTCTGCCCATGCCAAACTTAATGACAGCATAATGGTGTTACGCGCTGGCACATAAGTAACAGGGATGCCTTCAGACCCGTTTTCGGGCACATCAATATTGTTATCAGTTAGCGCTGAACCGCCGAACAAGCTCAAATCAAGCTGTGCTGTTTTATGCTCTTTTGCACCCAAATGTAGCGCTATATTTTTTGCTGCTTGCAATTCTGCAATATGACGCTGATGATAATCCAAGCTTAGACAATAACACTCAAAACCTTGCGATTTTGCGATAGCCAAACAAGTTGCAGAATCCAATCCGCCTGAAAGTAATACGACTGCTTTTTTACTCATGTTTTACGCTTCTAAAAAATAATGTTTTTAAACGCCAGGTTTTTCACCCCATAGAATTTTATGTAGTTGCACTTGCATCCTAACAGGCAATTGATCCTCTAACACCCATTGAGCCAAGTCACTTGGATTAAGCTCACTGTAACTAGGTGAAAATAAAATTGGGCATTTTTCTCTTAAATTTAATTCATTGATTTTTTGCTTAGCCCAGTCATAGTCTGCACGCCCACACAAGACAAACTTGAGTTCATCCTTCGCTTTTATATAGCTTAGATTACTCCATCGCATGTTCTTCTCTTCATGAGAGCCTGGTGTTTTGATATCCAAAATAACAGATACTCTTGCATCAACAGGTGCAATATCCATTGCGCCGCCGGTTTCTAAAGAAACATCAAACCCTGCATCACACAAACTTTTTAACAAGTCATGACACTCTTTTTGCGCCAACGGCTCGCCGCCAGTCACGGTGACATACTTTGTACCAAACGACTGCACTTGGCTTAATATCACCGCAATCTCCATGTTGCTTCCACCAGAAAAAGCATATTCTGTATCACAATAGGTGCAACGCATTGGACAGCCAGTCAAACGAACGAAGACAGTTGGTAATCCGATACGTGAACTTTCGCCTTGTAGCGAATAAAATATTTCGTAAATTTTTAAAGCCATTTAACTTGCTTCATCATATATAACACCTAAATAAAAAACGCCAACGGTAAGGTTGGCGTCATTTTAAAGCAAAACAGCTTAACTCACTATTCACCACATTATTTAATAGTCTCTAGTACTTTCAAACGTGCTTTCGCGTTTGGAGTAACAGCAGCAGCTGGATATTTAGCAATTAAGTTTTGCAATACTTTTTTAGCATTACTAATTTGCCCCAACTGTATTTGACTGTTTGCAATGCTATACATTGCATTAGGCGCTTTTGCACTGTTTGGATAAACCGCTAATAACTTTTGTTGACTCGCTATCGAAGATTGATAGTTTTTTAACGCAAATTGTGAGTAACCTAAACCATATATTGCATCTGGCGTATATTTGCTATCTGGAAATTGGGTAATGAATGCATCAAAAGCCTCATATGCCTCTTTATGCTTATTTTCCTGACTTAAATTATAAGCCGCTTTATATGCCTTGTAGACATCAGCATCAGCAACCGTAGTTGCTGGTGCAGACTCTTCACTACCACCTTCACCAACAGCTACTGGGGATATCCCGCTTTCTAATCTTCTAATTCGCGAATCAGTATCTGCATACAAGTCTTTTTGTCGGCGCTCTGCTGTTGCCAATGCATGATTCGCAACCTCTAAAGCACCTCTTAGCTCAGAAATCTCTTGCTTAAGCAGCACAATTTCATTTTGCATACTCAACATACCTTGACTTTGTATACTTAAGCGCTTGTTTAAATCTTCGAGTTCAGCAGCTTGTAGCTGATGATTAGCTAAAGATTTTGCTTCTACATCTAATATTTTTTTTCGCGCTTCCGTATCGTCAAAGAGTGCGGCTTGCGAATTAAAGGCAAATATATAAATACCTATCGCAAGACTTGCCTGCAGTTTATCCATGCGTTAGCCCATTATTCGTTTGGATAAACAATTTCCACACGACGATCGGCTTGGTAGCAATCCTCATCAGCGCAAGCAGGGTTTGCGTTTTCTTCACCATAACTTACTGTTTCAATTTGGCTGTCTGACACACCTAATAAATTAAGCGCTGTTTTAACTGCAACTGAACGACGTTGGCCTAATGATAAGTTATATTCACGTGTACCGCGCTCATCCGCATTGCCTTGTAATGTAACTTTTGCATTGCTATGTGCTTGTAAGTATTTAGCATGCGCTTCAATATTTGGGCGGAACTCTGCACGAATAGCATCACTGTTGAAATCAAAATAAATATTACGTTTTGATAAAATGTTGTTTGGATCATTCAACTCATTCATGCTGCCATCACCAGCTGATCCATCAATCACTGCGCCTTTAACATCAGAACCATCGCTTGTTGATGTACCAGCACTTTTATCTTCTACAGCTGCATCATCTTTCATTGGTGTGCTTTTACAAGCGACCAGAAGCATTGAGATAGCAGCAGCCATTAATAATTTAGAGTGAATTTTTGTTGCATTTTTCATACATTTCTCCTTTTTACATTAGGGGTTTATTCATTACAGATTATATTGCAATTACTCAATAAATGACAATCTATTTAAGCATTGGCCCCCACGCGGACTCACGAACATCACCTTGCGCTTCACTTAAGCTTTGTCGTACTTTACCATCAAATGAGACAGATGCCAAAGAACCACGCACGCCCTTTTTAGTTGCATATAAAATCACCCTGCCATTAGGAGAGAAACTTGGCGATTCATCTTGACTGCCTTCGCTCAAGAGTTGCACTTGTCCATTGGTCAAATCTTGCATCGCTACTCTAAACCGACCACCGTCATTGCGGATATAAACAAGCTTAGTGCCATCAGGCGAGAAGCGTGGACTTACATTATAAGCACCCTCAAACGTTACGCGGCTGACTTCACCTCCACCACTGGCACTCGTTTTATAAATTTGCGGCTTACCACCACGATCTGACGTAAAGTATATCCAATTACCATCGGGTGAAAATGCGGGCTCTGTATCAATGCTTCGACTCTTTGTAACACTTTGCAGATTGCCGCCGCTGGCGTTAATGGTATAAATTTGTGAATTGGCACCATAGGTCAACACAATGGCCAATTTCTTCCCATCTGGCGACCATGCAGGCGCACTATTATTGCCTTTATAATTTGCAACAATCTTACGATCGCCAGTTGCCAAGGTATGTACAAAAACAATCGGCTTCTTCTTCTCAAAAGAGACATAAGCCATTTTTGTGCCGTCTGGAGACCAAGCAGGTGAAATAACTGGC
>JBFJJY010000155.1:0-4727 GCA_041612055.1 Methylophilaceae bacterium
ATACATTCGCCATACCATTGTAGTGAATTTGCCGCTGAAGTGACATCGACATTCAGGCTGTAATTTACTGGTTTCCCCATGTCTAATGTTTCCATTAGTGCCAGGCTTTCAGCATTTTCACGAATAAGGCGGCTGAAATTAATCAAAATGTTTTTACGGTCTTTAGGCGACTTTTTCGCCCAACGCCCGTCTTCAAAAGCGGCACGAGCAACTTGCACCGCAAGCTCAACATCATGCGTTCCACAACGTGCGATATCGGCAATTTTCCGACCATCAATTGGTGAAATGCAATCAAATAGTTCACCGCTAGCTGCCGCAACGCGTTTGCCATTGATAACAGCGCGACCATCTAGTGTTAGATTTTTACACAGGTTTTGCCAGTTAATTGAGTTGTTCGCCATAATAACAATCTCTAAAAAAAATCTTTAAGCATAAAGTAAATTAAACATGCAGTAATAAGTGACGGCGCTCCCAAGGGCTAATCACTTTCATATATTCAGTATATTCTTGTCGTTTGACAGAAAGATAAAGTTTAATAAAACTTTCCCCAAGCACTTCGTGTAAATCTGGCACAGATAGTAATAAATCCATTGATTCAAGCAAGCTTCTTGGCAATTCCTGCGCATGTGAATAAGCATTACCTTTTAATTCAGCTTGCGGTTTGATTTTGTTCATCATGCCGAGATAACTGCAGGCAAGCGAAGTGGCAATCGCAATATACGGATTGGCATCAACACCAGGTAAGCGGTTTTCGATACGCCGCGCCACTTTGTTGGCTTCAGGGATGCGAATGCCTACGGTTCGATTATCACGTCCCCATTGCACATTAATCGGTGCTGCATTATCACGTACCAAACGACGGTATGAGTTGACGAATGGCGCCATTAATACCATTGCGGGTGGCAGATATTGCTGGAACCCACCAATCGCATGGAAGAATAAATCGCTATCAGAGCCATCGGCATTTGCAAACAAATTCTCACCAGTTTTAATATCAAGCACACTTTGGTGAATATGCATGGCGGACCCTGGTTGATCTGCCATTGGCTTTGCCATAAACGTGGCGTACATTTCATGCCTAAAAGCGGCTTCGCGTACGGTTCGTTTAAATAAAAAGACAGAGTCAGCCAAATGCAATGGATCGCCATGCATAAAGTTGATTTCCATTTGTCCAGTACCGACTTCATGAATCAACGTATCAATTTCTAAATTTTGCTGGTCACAATATTCATAAATATCCTCAAACAATGGATCAAATTCATTCACTGCATCAATGCTATAGGCTTGACGGCCTGCTTCTGCACGACCGCTGCGCCCAATCGGTGCTTGTAGCGGCATATCAGGATCGATATTGCGCGCTAAAATATAAAACTCTAATTCTGGTGCAATAACGGGTTTCCAACCTTGTTTGGCATATAAATCCAATACTTTTCTTAATACAGAGCGTGGTGCATATTCGACCAATTTGTCTTCAAAAGTAAAGCAATCATGAATCACTTGTGCTGTCGGATCTATTGTCCAAGGCACCATGCAGACAGTGTCTGGATCAGGCCGCAGTACCATGTCATTGTCCGTTTCGCGGATAACGGTATGAAACACATCATCATCTGGATACTCGCCAGTCACGGTCATGCCCAATACTGATTCAGGTAGACGCATGCCTTTATCTGAGTGAAACTTGGTGCGGGGAAGGATTTTGCCGCGAGGAATGCCAGTCATATCAGGCACTAAGCACTCAACTTCGGTAATACCTCTTGCGTTGAGCCACGCGCCCATTTTTTCAAATCCAGCTTTTTCCATCTCTACGATTTTTTTACTATCCATTTTGGCTTCCACTATTAGATTTTATTAATTGATTTCTGTTGATCCCGTTTATTGGCTTCATGGTTTACAGGCTTGTCCAAAAGCACTAAATAATGCAATGGATTGTTTGTTTTCAGCGGCTTTCCACTCAGGGTGCCATTGCACGGCTAAGGCAAAGTTTTTTGCATTTGATACAGCAATTGCTTCAACCAAACCATCGGGTGCTGTTGCCTCAATGGTTAAATTGTTTCCGAGTTGGGCGATGCCTTGTCCATGAAGTGAGTTTACCGTGATTTCGTCAGCATACGCAAACAATTGCTGTAATAACCCATTTTCCGCTAGTTTGACTTGATGGGCAGGGCCGTATTGAATCTCTAAGCTACCAGCCCTTTCTCTATGATCCATCATATTGGGTTGCTCATGCACAGCTTGATGCAGCGTGCCACCCATCGCTACGTTTAATTCTTGAAAGCCTCTGCAAACGCCGAATAACGGTTTACCTGCGTTAAGTACGGCATCAATGAGCGGAAAGGTGGTTGCATCACGTGATTTATCTAAGAGAGACTCTGGGTTAAGTAGCGTTTTTCCGTATCGTTGCGGTTCTACATTGGAAACCGAGCCTGTCAAAAATAAGCCATCAATGACCGATAAAATATTCGCAATATCTTGTCGACTGCCAATAGCAGGCAGCAAAATAGGGGTGCATTCAGCGATATTGACAATCGCATCAATATACTTTGCGCCAACCACATTAAAGGAATGGTCTTCTAATTGTTTAACATCGGCTGGAATGCCGATAATAGGGCGTTTTACTTGACTCATGCTGACTCGTTTGCTCATTAAATGGTTGATAAAGAATAACCCAATGCCGAGGCAACTGCCGCGTGGGTAATCTGGCCTCGATGGACATTAAGCCCATTTTTTAAATGTCTATCTTCTGCCATGGCGTTTGCATAGCCTTTATTGGCAATTGCCAATATAAACGGTAATGTTGCATTGGTTAAGGCTAAGGTTGACGTGCGGGCAACCGCGCCAGGCATATTGGCAACGCAATAATGCACGATATCATCGACAACATAAGTCGGCTCTGTATGCGTTGTCGGTCGGCTGGTTTCTAAGCAGCCACCTTGATCAATTGCCACATCAACCACTACTGAGCCTGCGCGCATCTGTTTAAGCATGTCTTTGGATACTAATTTAGGCGTGTTTGCGCCTGGGATTAGTACACCACCGATTAATAAGTCGGTATCAGCCAGTTGCGCGCAAATCTGTTCATGGGTTGAATATGCAGTGGTCATGCGATGGCCAAAGGTGTTGTCTATTTCCGTTAATATCGGTAAGGAAATATCCATAATCGTTACCTTAGCGCCTAAACCAATTGCCATACGCGCAGCGTTAGTCCCAACAATGCCACCACCTAAAATAAGCACCTTACCCGCAGGTACACCAGGTGTGCCTGCTAACAACACGCCAGAGCCACCTTGTGCTTTTTCTAAACAATGCGCGCCTGCTTGAATTGACATTCTGCCTGCCACTTCTGACATCGGCTTAAGCAAAGGCAGTCCGCCATGTGCATCGGTGACAGTTTCATATGCGATGGCAATGCAATCGGATGCAAGCAGTAGCTTTGTCTGCTCAGGATCTGGTGCAAGATGTAAATATGTGAATAAAATCTGCCCAGAACGTAACATTTTACATTCTGAGGGTTGCGGTTCTTTGACTTTAATAATCATGTCAGCAGCAGCAAATACTTCGCTCGCCGTTGCGGCAATCGTGGCGCCTGCTTGTTGATACTGATTGTTATCGAAGCCTACGCCTAACCCTGCATGATGCTCAATCAACACTTGATGACCGCTGCGGGTTAATAAAGAGACGTTATTTGGCGTAAGGCCAACACGGTACTCATGATTCTTAATCTCTTTTGGGACGCCAATCAGCATATCGTCTTTAAGTTAGTTTGAATGAATAATGGTTATCTATCATGCTAAGCCGAAAAAACATGATTGAACAGCACTTTACTCAATTATGCACAGTAAGCTTGCAGAAATATGAATGGAAGCAATTAAAAGTTTAATTTTTTCTGATAGCCAGCACTGCTTGGTTACGAAGCGTTCTGAGCAAACTAAGGCTTTTTGATTTTTCATCAAAGCCATTAATGGTTTGCATATCGGCATAAAAGCAGCCAATGGCTTTTTTATTAATCATAACTGGCAGGAGTAAAAAACTGTTTGCATTGGATATTTTTTTGTACCAATCAGGAATTTTAGATGCGATTGGTTCAGCATTGGTGTCGACAATCACAATATCAACACCTTGATCAACCGATAGATGAAAGACATCTGGCGCATAATCCATTGAAAACTTAAAGTTGGGCAATATGGCTGCTATGTTATGACCATACCCTGAACGCGCTTGCATCATCTTTGTTTTTCCGTCACGGATAAACAATAATACACGATGACAATGCAAGCCGCGATACATGGTTTCTAAGATGATTTGGATTACTTCATTCACATCATATTCATCAACCAGCGAGTTAATAACATCTTGGATACCTGCTTGCAAAATGTTTTCACCATCATTTTTTTCATCAGCGGTAACGGGATCATTCGTTTTTTCAGCTGGTGATTGTTCGGTATAGGCCTCTTGAGGTTGGCTAGTGGCATCGACCTGTTTTTCATGTTTTTTAGTCGAGATAACCTCGTTAGTATAGTTGGTTACCCTTTTTAGCCACACGGTTTTTTTAGAGACTAAATTAAGGATATTGGCATGTGCAGCGATTTCATTTAAGCCTTGATCCAAGGCTTTTTGTAAAATGCTCGCATCAACACGAATGACTTTTTTATATTTATTAACCAATTGCTGAATCGTTTTATGCTTTTCTTCTACATTGGTAGTTGCTGCAACAGTAGTCAGCTCGCTGG
>JBFJJY010000156.1:0-4721 GCA_041612055.1 Methylophilaceae bacterium
TTCTAAATTATTTTCACGCACCGCTGTTTTTTGCGCTTCCATTAGTGTTGCTTTATCAAACGGCATTTTCATACCTAAGATATGCGCGCTATTAAATAAGCGATCGGTGTGTTCTTTTAAACGAAAAATCGCGGTACCTTTATCCGTTTTGTAAGCGCGTACGCCTTCAAATACGCCTAAGCCATAATGCAAAGTGTGGGTAAGGACATGAGTTGTGGCATCGCGCCAGTTAACTAATTCGCCGTCAAACCAAATAAGACCATCACGGTCAGACATTGAGGTTGGTATTGCCATGTTGCTACCTTAAGAAATCATAAAAACACTATTGTAAACTAAAGGCCGGCATTTTCTCAGCATGTTAAAATCAAAATATTACATTTATTGGAGTTTTTCATATGTTTCCCCCAGTTTTTAAGCTTGCTCGCTTGTTATTACTCGTTAGCGCACTGTTTGTGTTGGCATCCTGTGGTAACAATCAAGATGACAAGCGCTTTGTCGCCACTGATATTACAGGCGCAGATTTTTCCAAACCTTTAGCATTGACTGACCATACTGGCACGCCGCGCACGATGAGTGACTTTGCTGGAAAAGTGGTTTTATTATTTTTTGGGTTTACCCATTGCCCAGATGTATGCCCTACTACGATGTTAGATTTAAAGAACGCCATGAATCTACTTGGTGATACAGCGGATGAAGTGCAGGTGCTGTTTATCACCGTCGATCCTGAGCGGGATACACAAGAGGTATTAGCACAGTTTGTTCCGTCTTTCGATAGTCGATTTATTGGTTTACGCGGTGATTTAGAACAGACTGCTGAAACAGTAAAAAACTTTAAAATTTATTATGCAAAAGTGCCAGGAAAAAGTGAGGATGATTACTCTATTGATCATAGTGCTGGCATGTATGCTTTTGATAAACAAGGTAAAGTCAGGCTCTACTTAAGTTATGGACAAAAAGCAGAAGATATTGCGAGCGATATTAAAAAGCTACTGTAAATTGAAATGGCATTAATGTAGTAGTAACCGTTGTAGTCTCAATTTTCGCGCTACTCACGGCCTAATCAAGGCGGTATTAATGCTGTACCGCTGTCAATTAGATTACTAACTTCTCAAAATCATTGATAGGCAGTGGCTGACTAAATAGATAGCCTTGATAGGCTAAACAGCCATGCTGAGCAAGAAATTGTCGCTGCTTGTCTGTTTCTACGCCTTCGGCAATTACCGTGAGCCCTAAGCTGTTGGCGAGAGCAATAATGGTTTTTGCTATTACAGCATCGTTAGTGTCAGTCAGTATGTCTTTGATGAAACTTTGATCAATTTTTAACTGGTCTAGTGGCAGTTGTTTTAAGTAGGCTAACGATGAGTATCCAGTGCCGAAATCGTCCAGTGAAAAACTGATACCAATCGCTTTTAGCGACACCATTTTTTCAATGACATCTTCGACATTAGAGACCAACAGACTCTCAGTTAACTCAAACTTCAGTAGTCGTGGGTTGGCGCCAGTCGTTTGCAGTGTAGCTAGCACCTGATTGACAAAATCTGGTTGGCTGAATTGACGGGAGCTGACATTAACGGCAATTGTTAGCTCTGCATATGCCGCTTTTGTAGCCCAGCGCGCAAGCTGGCTACAGGCTTCATTGAGTACCCATCGACCAATCTTTAAGATTTGCCCCGTTTCCTCTGCCAGTGGAATAAACGCTAAAGGTGATACGGTTCCATGCTTAGGGTGTTGCCAGCGTATCAACGCTTCAGCACCCGTTAATTGGTTGTCCATCACTTGAGGCTGGTAATACAAGACGAATTGTTGTTCAGCAATCGCTGTAGTTAAATTCTCTTCTAATTGCAAGCGCTCTTTCATTGCGGCTTGAACTTCCGGATCGAAAAAGCGCACCATATTACGGCCTGCCGCTTTGGCTTGATACATCGCAAGGTCGGCGCGTTTGAGTGGTCCGTCTATCTCTTCCTGAATATCGCCGAGCAAGGTTATACCAATGCTAGGAGTGCTATGATGGGTGTTGCCCTCGATGAGATAGGGCTTACCTAGCAGATGAAGAATTTTCTCGCCAGTTGTCTTCGCCTTGGCAGCAGCTTCTATATTACTGGTGCCCAGATCCTCAAGTAGCAGAATAAACTCGTCACCACCAAATCTGGCTAAGGTGTCTCCTTTACGGATGCTTTCCTGCAAGCGTTTAGCAACTTGTTGTAATAGTTGATCGCCATGGTTATGACCATAAGTGTCATTCAAGCTTTTAAAATTATCTAAGTCGATAAATAATAATGCGCCAATACGGCAATGACGTGACCCAGTCTCGAGAATATGTTTAAGTCGTTCAAGCAGTAATCGACGATTGGGCAGATTGGTGAGCGGGTCGTAAAAAGCCAAACTCTCTATCTGCTCTTCGGCCGCTTTGCGTTCGCTAATATCAACAGCGATGCCTCCCACGTATCTTACGCCAGCTGAATCTTGGTAAGGAAATTTAGTGCTTAACCAATAACAATTTTCACCATTTTCGCCTGTTCTTACCTCCTCGACTGTGATTCCTTTATTCAATTGTAAGACTTTCTGGTCATTGTTCCAGAACAGTTCAGCGATGGCCTTTGGAAATAGCTCAAAATCAGATTTTCCTAGCCAGTGGTCTGGATTTGCGTCGAAGTGCTCTTTGTATCTGCGATTGATATAAATATAACGACCTTTGTCATCTTTCATCCAAGATAAAAAATTGCCACTATCCATAAAAGAACGAAAACGATTTTCACTATCTTGTAGCTGCATTAACGTATTGTGTAGGGTTTGCGAATAACGTTGAAGCACATAGATCACAATAGCGCTTAGCAAAGAGCCGAACAAATAAACGGCCAACATATGGTAACTTTGATTGTCCAACGAAAATGACACATGTGGAGGGATAAATAGGTAATAAGCGCTGATGACACTGATTGCTATCGACATTAAACCAGGACCCGTTCCCAAAAAGTAGAGAACGGCTATCGTAGTTGGATATAAAGTGAGGAATGGATAGCTGCCATTGACTGGCAGAATCATTATCCTTAGCAGTATTGCCAACACAACAAAAGTGACCGCTAATCCGTAGCGTGCGAATAACGATGAATTGCAATATTTAGGCATGATGGACAGTCATGAATATGTTTGATTTTTTGAGTGATTAATTAAAAATTGACTGGTTTTATTATTTACAACAGATACTTGAATAACTACTACCTTTTCACATAAGCGAACTCTTAGGCTATCGGTGTAACAGTATAAACTAAATATCATCAATCTAACTGACTGGCATAAGCGGTAGTTTTTGGTGAGCACTGAATCTTTATCGTGCACCAAGTTTGCATCAATACAGCCGAGTTGATGAGCATAGTGTGAAAAGTTTTGATATTAATCTGGCAGATGCGGATTGAATTGCTATGACTAGCATGTCGGATTCATTATTAGTGATTTTAGTGCATCACATGCGGTGCAATTGCGGCGATAGTTGTTTAAGTTCTTTTTCTGCTGTTTTATAGTCAGGATAAATATTACCAACCACTGCCCAAAACTTAGCTGAGTGATTCATTTCTTTTAAATGCGCTAATTCATGGCAGACTACATAGTTAATGATAGATGGCGGCGCTTGTAACAATCGCCAATTCAAACGAATATCACCACGGCTACTGCAACTGCCCCAGCGGGACTGCGCATTGGATAGTTTGAGCGGTGGTGCGTCCACGCCTAGCTTTGTGGCAAAGACAGCAATACGGCGGCTAAAGTCAATCAGGGCTTGTTTCTTATACCATTGAGTGACTTTGTGTTTGATGACGGTTTCGTTGTTTGCTTCTGGTGAGGTGATGATTAAACAATCGTGATTAAACTGAGGCTGTTTATTTTTTGTGTCTTGCACAACCTTCAGATTTACGCTGTTACCAAGCAATTGTAGCGTTGCGCCGTCTTGCCAAACAATTGGTGGCACATGATTTTTTTGACGCGCGGCTAGTTTGTTGAGAATCCAGCTCGATTTATCTTGAATCAGCTTTTTTAATTGAAACTCTAAAATGTATTTTGGCGCATGCACAACCAAGCCGTCGGCTGTTATTTTGAGTCCAACCGTCCTACGCGCTCTACGTTCTAAGTGATAATCAATCGTCTCACCATTACTCAGTTGGATAGATTTTTTGGTCATCGCTATTGAGATACTATTGAGACAGCGTTAGCATTTCGGCTTCAATCCAATCTTCCACTTGTTGATTAAGTGCATCAGGTTTGAGCTCTGCAGATGGAATCGGTTTGCCAATGCTGACTTGAATGACGCCAGGGTGTTTTAACCAAGAGTTTTTACGCCAAAATTCACCTGCATTATGCGCAACGGGCACTACTGGTGTTTTGGTATGCGTAGCTAACCAAGCGCCGCCAATATGGTATTTGCCGCGTTTGCCAGGTGCGGTACGTGTGCCTTCTGGAAAAATCACCACCCAGAATTTTTTTGCTAGGCGGTCTTTGCCTTTTGTAACCAACTGCTTTAACGCCTCACGACCTGCTGCGCGATTAATGGCAATAGGCGAAGTCAGGGCAAGTGCCCAGCCGAAAAAAGGAATCAATAATAAAGAACGTTTTAACACCCAAACCTGCGGTGGAAAAATGAGTTGCAATGCCAGTGTTTCCCAAGCCGATTGGTGTTTGCAAAGAATGATGCTAGGACTATTTGGGATGTTCTCACGACCTTTGACGGCAAA
>JBFJJY010000157.1:0-4649 GCA_041612055.1 Methylophilaceae bacterium
ACCCGTTGTGGCATATGCAGACACATCTTCACGTACCAGTACCTGGCTAATGTCATTAAGTAGGATTAAATTAACTGAGTCTGTCGATAGCTTTGTCGATATTCAACCGCGTTTTACGATGAATGATATCTCTAACGGTAAAAATAATGCGCTTGATACATTGTTATTTAGAGGTGCTGTCGGTTATCAAATCACACCGAATATCGGGTTATATCAGGGCTATGCTTATATACCAACTTACGATCCAAAAAACGTAGAGCACCGCTCTTTCCAAGAGCTATTGATTAAACAACCATTGCAAAATAATGATTTATTACACCGGATAAGATTTGAGCAACGATTGATTGATAGTGCAGATGAAACAGCTTACAGGCTTCGTTATTTTGGACGTTATGTGCGCCCGTTGAAAACATGGCACCCAAATTGGTCTTTAGCAATAAATGAAGAGGTTTTTATTAACTTGAATGATGCGGACAATGGGCCGCAATCTGGCTTCAATCAAAACCGCTTATTTATTGGTTTAAATTATCGTGTGAATCCGCATTTAGCCTATGAATTTGGCTATCAAAACCAAATCATCAATGTGCCAAATAATAGTGATAATGTCATGAACCATATTCTATTTTTTGGTATGCTAACCAACTTTTCTCTATTGGATTAGGCATTACCAAAGGTGGTTCACCATCATGGCGCACCATTTCTGAGCAAATCGCCTTCCTGCTTCATCCTAGTGTAACAATCCGCCTTTACATTCAAATACTTAAATTATCGGCTTAAATTTTGCCTTATTTTTAATCCTAATCTAAACCAGTTAATACTAAATCATTGAAAGAATCGGATGGAAAAGGTAAACGCAAGTCAAATTGATAATTTTTAAAGATACTCTTCATCTAATTCATCATTCACAAAAGCTCAAATAGCATCGAATCCCTCAGCCAGCGTAGCTGGTCATAATTTAGATTTTCGTGCAAGAAAACAAGACCGTGATAAAAGTTTTGGTTTTGTTGAGACAAGTGCTTTCTGCCATATGTTTTTGCTGCAAATACTGCAACTTTTATTGTTTTATATCCTTAGCTTAATCGCATCGGTGAGAGGCGCAAGCGGATTTGTTTTTCAATTTCGACTATGGTAAATAAAATGATGCCTAGCCCGAAGATGAGCACGCCATCCCAAAACGGAATTGGCTCAGTAGCAAAAATATCCTGTAGCATTGGGATATAGGTAATTGCGAATTGAGCAACAGTAATAAGAAACACAACTGTCCACATTACTTTAGTGCCGCGAACAGCCTTCCATGTCAAAGACGTACTGTAAATATTGCGAATAAAGAATAAGTGAAAGATTTCCATCACTACTAGCGTATTCAAAGCCATTGTTCTAGATAGTTCAACACTATAACCACTATCTATGGCGTAAGCATAAATGCCATAAACACCGCTGAGAAAAAGCAGTGATACCAGTATGATATGCCAAACAAGTCCACCAGTGAGCAGTGATTCATGACGCGGACGTGGTGGACGACGCATCGTATTATCTTCTGAAGGCTCAAATGCAAGTGCAAACCCTAGCGTGACTGCAGTAATCAGATTGATCCAGAGAATCTGTATGGGTGTTATTGGTAAAGTGAGACCTGCGAGCAGTGCTACAATAATAGTCATCGCCTCGCCTGCATTGGTCGGTAATGTCCAACTAATCACCTTCTTAATATTGTCATAAACAGTACGCCCCTCACGTACAGCAGCAGCGATAGAGGCAAAATTATCATCCGCCAGTACCAGCTCAGCTGCTTCCTTAGCAGCTTCACTCCCCTTTTTACCCATGGCTATACCGGCATCAGCCCGTTTCAATGCGGGAGCATCGTTCACACCGTCACCTGTCATAGCGACTGTCATGCCATGAGATTGAAGCGCCATGACAAGGCGAAGTTTATGTTCTGGACTAGTCCGTGCAAAAATATCGCACTCCAAAACTGCTTGATGTAATGTGGCTGCTTCCATCGTGTCGAGTTCAGCGCCAGATAACACCATATCTGAATTTTTTAGCCCTATTTGTTTAGCGATAGCAGCAGCTGTTTTGGCATGATCGCCAGTAATCATCTTAACGCGAATACCAGCAGCATGGCATTCAGCCACCGCTGTAATGGCCTCCGCTCGTGGTGGGTCAATCATCCCAACCATGCCAAGAAGAGTCAAAGATTTTTGCACATCGGCATGATTTAACTCTGTATGTTCGTCTTTTACCGATTTAACAGCAAACGCAAGAACACGCTGACCAAGCCCTGCAATCACTTCTGTCTGTTTATTCCAATAATCAGAATTGAGTGGCTCTGTCTTTCCGTTTACACCTCGCTGGTTCTTACAAAGTTCTATCACCTGCTCTGGCGCACCTTTTACAAAAACATAAGCATGTCTTTGGTGGTCGTGATTTAGAGTAGCCATAAAACGATGTTTAGCGTCGAAGGGAATTGCGTCAGTTCGCACCCAATGGTTTGAACCTAAAAGCACATCGAGACCAACTTTGCCTGCAAATGCCAACAGCGCACCTTCCATAGGATCCCCCTCAACGACCCATGTGCCTTCATGTAGGCGTAGTTGTGCATCGTTGCAAAGAATTGCAGAAAGGGCAATTTCTTCTAGCACGGAGTGTTCTGAGGGAGATACATGCGCGTTATCCAATTTGATTGAACCTTTGGGCGAGTATCCCTCACCTTCTAACGTGAAAAGATGCCGGTGGGTAATCGTTGATGCGACCATCATTTCATTTCGCGTTAACGTCCCGGTTTTGTCAGTACAAATTACTGACACCGAACCCAATGTTTCAATCGCTGGTAGTCGGCGCACAATGGCGTTGCGTCTTGCCATCGCCTGCACCCCAATCGCTAACGTAATTGTTAAGACTGCGGGTAGACCTTCAGGGATTGCTGCAACTGACAACCCAACTACCGCCATGAACATTTCAGTAAATTCATAATGGCCAACAAAGTATCCATATACTAGCAACAACGAGGCAATCATGAAGATAAGAATCGTTAGCCATTTTGCGAACACATTGATCTGCTCAACCAAAGGTGTTGTTAACACCTCCACTTCTGTTAGTAAGCCACTGATGCGTCCAATTTCGGTGTCTGACCCCGTTGTAACCACCACACCCTTCGCTTGGCCAGCAGTCACTAAAGTCCCAGAAAAAACCATACAGGATCGATCACCCATAGCAGCATCAGCTGCTACAGGCTTTATATGTTTTTCCACGGGTACAGATTCTCCAGTTAGAATGGCCTCCTGTACTGATAAGCCATGCGCCTTAAACAAACGCAAATCGGCAGGGACTTTATCACCCGCCTCTAACAACACAATATCTCCAGGGACTAGATTTTCTCCAGGAATGCTAACTCTTGCACCACCACGCAATACATTGGCATGTGGTGCAAGCATGTGCCGTATTGCTTCCATCGCTTTTTCTGCTTTTCCTTCCTGAATAAATCCAATGATGGCATTAGCAATTACTACTGCCAAAATCACAACTGTATCTATCCAATGATCTAAAAATGCCGTAATAAGGGCAGAGCTTATCAATACATAAATTAAGATATTATGAAAATGCAGCCCAAAACGGATTAACACGTTGCGTTTGGGTGGTTCTGGTAAACGATTTTCGCCGTGTGATTTTAGCCTTTGATTTGCTTCATCTTCACTTAAGCCTGAAGCTAGCGCCTTCAGTTCCTTAATTACCCATTCAACCGATTGGCTGTGCCACTGAGTCAAAACTTTTTTAGCACCCTCTTCTCGCATGATGATTTCCTTATTATTGATAGGCCTTAACTGGAGAGATGAAGCCATTTGGTTTCAGCGCTATTAAGGAACAACTTATTCTTTGTAGTATATTTTCAGCAGTATTGCCAATAATAAATCCAGGTATCCCAGTGCGCGCAACGGTTCCCATGACTAAAATATCAATTTTTTTGTCTTCTATCGTTTTTGGAATAATCTGGTCTGGCCTCCCTCTTTCATGGTGTATCTGCATGTTGCCAGAAATGCCTGACTGACTGAGTAAACTATTCAGAGCTGCGTGATGTTGAGTCCGTGCTTCTCTGACATTTTTTTGTAATTCATCATCTTCAATTTCAATCCACGGCGCGTAGCGTAGAGAGTCCTCAAATACAAAATCCCAACAGGAAATAACATGAAGTTCTCCGCTATAGAGGTCAGCCAAAGAGCGTGAAAGTGCTAACAGTCGTAAACTAAGTTCACCACTTTCTGGCGGAAAGTCTTCTGGATCAATTGCTACTGCAATACGAATATCCTTCTGGTCCCGTTTAATTGGACGACTCAACCAAACTGGACATGGCGACTTACGCAGCAATTCCATATCTATTGCTTTGAAACCTTTGTTATCTTCTTTTATTTCTGTTTCTTTGATAATCAAATCATGATTATCTCTAATCACATGCCGAATAACGCTATCTGCAGGCTTATCCTCGCTTGCAACTTCTATTTCTACGGGAACACATTCATGACTAACCTTTATTTCGTTCTGGATAAGTTGAATCGAATTATTTAATTGACTCTTATGGAATGCCTCATAGCCTTTTTTATAATCACTCATCTTTAAAGGAAGTTCTGGAATAACGATCATGGCTTTTAATCTTGCCT
>JBFJJY010000158.1:0-4646 GCA_041612055.1 Methylophilaceae bacterium
GCATTTCTGTTGCTGCTGGTGTTGTCCACATAATCATCTCCTTGTTGAATAAACATCATAACGATGTACTGAATAAGAGCCATATAGTACGCAATGGTTTCAAATCACCCCTGCAAGCTACAATGAGTTCATGCTAGTGATTTTCATGATGCTGATTGTTCGATTATGCTCTACCAAAAACAAGCTAGTTGCGTCTTGATACAGAAACGTTACTGATGTTGACGGCGCTGTCTAATGGCCTTAGCTAAGTTATTTAACACCATTTCAGTATCTTCCCAGCCAAGACATGCATCAGTGATTGATTGTCCATACACAAGCTCACAGCCAGGCGTATGTGCTTGTTTGCCTGCTTTTAAGTGCGATTCCAGCATCACGCCTGCAATGCGATTGTCACCATTGATAATTTGATCTGCAATATCTTCTGCCACATTGATTTGCTGTTCATATTTCTTTTGACTATTGGCATGACTGCAATCTACCATAATCTTGGCGGGTAAACCTGCAGCTTGCAATTGCGAACTGACTTGATTGATGTGATTCGCGGCATAATTTGGAGTTTTACCTCCACGTAAAATCACATGACAGTCCTCATTACCACTGGTAACAATAATGGCAGACTCGCCATCTTTAGTCACTGATAAGAAACGATGAGGACTACTTGCCGTTTTAATCGCATCAATGGCGACACCAACGCCACCATCCGTGCCGTTTTTGAAGCCAACTGGACAGGATAGACCAGAAGCTAACTCACGGTGCACTTGCGATTCAGTTGTACGGGCACCAATCGCACCCCAGCTAACTAAATCAGCGGTATATTGCGGTGTAATGGTATCTAAAAATTCCATGCCAGCTGGCATGCCCAATTCATTCACGTCCAATAAAAATTGGCGTGCTTTCTCAAGTCCTAGATTAATATCGTAAGTGCCATCCAGATTCGGATCATTAATGAGGCCTTTCCAACCAACCGTTGTTCTTGGCTTCTCAAAATAAACACGCATCACAATCAACAAATCATCAGATAAATGCTGACGAACCGCTAATAAACGACGCGCATACTCTAAACCAGCTTTTGTATCATGAATTGAACAAGGCCCTACAACTACAAGCAGTCGATCATCTTCTCCGTACAACACACGATGAATAGCTGCACGCGTAGCTAAGATATTTTCTGTACTAACGTCACTCTCTTTTAGTTTTTCAATAATCTCTGCAGGTTTAGTTAACGGCTTCACTTCAACAATGCGCACATCATCTGTTGCCAGCTTCTCAAATTTTTGTTTCTCGTATTCAGTCATTGTCTTTTACAATTATTGCCAACGCCTCTAAAAAGCGCTGATTCTCAGAAAATAGTCCTACACTCACTCGCAAATAGTCAGGTAATTCGTAATTAGCAATTGGTCGAACAATAATGCCGCGCTCCAATAGCTTTTGATTGACTTTCGCTGCTTGTTTAATAGAAAAGCTAATAAAATTAGCATGTGAATGAATGTAGCTTAAGCCCAATTGATCAAGCCCTTGCGTCAATTGCAACAGACCTGCTTTGTTAGCGGCATAGCTTTTTGCGACAAAATCATCATCCGCTAATGATGCAACTGCTGCCGCTTGCGCAATCGAGTTCACATTAAATGGCTGGCGTACACGATTTAAGATATCAGCCACTTCAGCATGCATCAAGCCAAAACCAACACGTAATCCAGCCAAACCATAAGCTTTAGAAAATGTACGTGAAATAATCAGATGGTCAAATTCGTTCAACCAGGCAATCGCTTCAGACTTATCTGCCGACAAATATTCATCATAAGCTTCATCTAACACCACTAAAACATTGCTAGGCACTTGTTTTAAAAAAGCTTTTAAGCTTGCTTTATCGATCAGAGTGCCTGTTGGATTGTTAGGATTTGCAATAAAAATCAAGCGCGTTTTAGGGGTAATCGCTTTTAAAAAACCATCTAAATCATGTCCAAATGATTTCGCAGGCACGACAACACCAGTTGCGCCAACCGCTTGTGTCACTAATGCATAAACAGCAAAAGCATGTTGTGAGTAAATCACTTCATCGCCAACTTGCAAAAAGGCACGCGCAGATAACTCCAAAATATCATTTGAACCATTACCAAATACAATTTGCATTGGTTCAACGTTAAATTTTTGACTCACAGCTTGACGTAACGTAAAGCTATTGCCATCAGGGTAACGTGCAATATCCAGCAACGCATCTTCAATGGCTGCTTGTGCTTTAGGGCTCATACCTAAAGGGTTCTCGTTCGATGCCAATTTCACAATATCAGCCTCGTCGATACCAAATTGGCGTGCAATTTCAGCAATAGGTCTACCACCTTGATAAGGTGCAATGGCTCGAATGTAAGAGGGTGCTAGATTAGATAGACTCATAAACCTTAATAAACGATAGCAAAATTTAAAACCACAAGATTAAACAACAGCAACGGGATAAGAACCAAGTACTTTAACAACCGAAGCACGCTGCTTTAGCTCAGCAATCGCTGCTGCGACTTTTTGATCGGTTTGATGACCTTCAATATCAATAAAAAACACATAATCCCATAAACCTTGTTTCGAAGGTCGAGACTCTAATTTAGTCATACTGACGCCATGACGTGACAACGGCTCCAACAAATCAAACATAGCTCCTGGTTTATTTTTCGTGCTTAAAGCCAATGAAGTTTTATCTTTACCAGAAGCAGCGACATCATGCTTACCTAACACCAAAAAACGGGTTGTGTTTTTAGGGTCATCTTCTATATTTTCAGCCAGAATATTTAAATCAAATATCTCAGCTGCGCGCTTGCTTGCAATTGCAGCAGCAAATGTGCCATCGGTAGACACCAAATCATGAATCATTTGTGCTGCATACGCATTACTCGTGACGGCTTCTCTTTGCGCCATGGGTAAAGTTCTATTTAACCACTCGTGACATTGAGACAACGATTGACCATGTGAAAAGACATGAGAAATCTGGCTAATGTCGGTTTGTTTAGACAATAGGCAATGATGAATAGGCAGTGTCACTTCACCACAGACTGTTAACGAACTAGAAAGTAATAAATCTAAGGTAAGACCAACAGCCCCTTCTGTCGAGTTTTCAACTGGTACTACGGCATAATCGGCTTGATCCGCTTCTAATGTTCTAAACACTTCATCAATCGTGCCACAAACAATCGCATTACGACCTTGCCCAAACTGTTTAAGCGCAGCTTCTTCTGTATACGTCCCAAGCGGTCCTAAAAAAGCAATTGAGAGCTCTTTTTCTAAAGCGCGACAATTTGACATTACAGCACGAAAGATATTACTGACAGCCTCGTTTGAAAGTGGCCCTTCGTTTGCTGCTTGCATTGCGCGTAGCACTTGCGCTTCACGCTCGGGACGGTAAATAACACCATCTTCTTTGACATGACCTATTTCACGCGCAAGCGATGCTCGCTCGTTAACCAATTGAAGCAATTGCGCATCAATTGCATCAATCTTTTCTCTAAATTGTTTCAATAAATCAGTCATTTAAATACTTTATTTAATGAGAGCTCTCGAATGATTGCATATAATCTACTAACGCTTGCACACCTTCTAATGGCATCGCATTATAAATACTAGCACGCATACCGCCGACTGAACGATGCCCTTTTAATTGCAATAGTCCTTTGGCCTCGGCTCCTAGTAAGAATGCATCATTTAATGTTTCATCTTTTAAGAAAAAAGGGACATTCATACGCGACCGATTATCTACGGCAACCTGATTAATATAAAAATCAGTTGAATCAATATAATCATACAATAAGCTGGCTTTAGCTATATTTTGCTTTTCGATTGCTTCGACGCCACCCTGCTCTAGCAACCACTCAAACACCAAGCCTGCCATATAAATCCCATAAGTTGGCGGCGTATTAACCATGCTTTGGTTCTCTGCTTGCTCTTTCCAGTGAAAAACACCCGGCGTTAAAGGCGATGCTTGATTGAGCAAATCTTCTCTTACAATCACAAGGCACAAACCAGCTGGGCCGATGTTTTTTTGTGCGCCTGCATAAATAACACCATACTTTGACACATCGACTGGACGTGACAGAATATGTGAAGACATATCCGCTACCAGCGGCACATCTCCTGCATCAGGCAATCCATTAAACTCTACGCCATTAACCGTTTCATTTGTACATATATGTAAATAAGCAGCGTCTTTATTTAATGTCCAACTAGCAAAATCAGGTACATGCGTAAATGGATTGCTATTCGTTACAACATCAATATTTCCGAACATCTTTGCTTCTTTTGCACTGCGCTCACTCCAACTACCAGTAATAGCGTAATCAGCGCGCTTACCATTGAGCAAGTTGAGCGGAATCATTGCATTCTCAGCGATTGCCCCACCTTGCAAAAACAATACTTTATAGTGATTAGGGACACTCAACAATGTGCGAAAATCGGCTTCTGTCTTCGCTAAAATACTTAAAAACTCTTTCCCACGGTGTGACATTTCCATGACTGACATACCACTACCATGCCAATCGAGCATTTCCGCCTGTGCGCGTTTCAATACAGCAGGTGGTAAAACGGCTGGTCCTGCTGAAAAATTAAAAATTTTCTTCATCTGACTAGTCGCTATTCTTCATCATCGTCAGTTTCAACGACCTTCTCAA
>JBFJJY010000159.1:0-4600 GCA_041612055.1 Methylophilaceae bacterium
TGCCATAAACCGCACCATGATATGCGGTTGTCCAATCACACTTAAGCCAGCCACCAACCAGCCTAAAAAGAACAAAATGACTCCAATCAAGCCTGGTAACATGGTCCCTTGTGGTGCTAACTCGAAATAGCCTGGAATCGCCTGCCAAGCTTGCATTACACTCGCAATGCCGCCATAAGTAATGATGCCCGAAAAAACCAACACCAACATCGCAGCTAAAATGACGAAGCTTTGTGCAACATCTGTCCAAATGGAAGCGCGAATCCCTCCCGCCACACTATAACAAAGAACCATCACAGCGACCAGCCATGCACCCGTTGTTCTATCCCAGTTTAATATGCCCTGCAAAGCCTTGCTACCCGCTGCAATCTGCGCCGCCGCATATGCGCCTAAAAAAACCAATGTTAATACTGCAGCCATTCTGCGCCATATCAGCATATTGCCGCCTGACCATGTTGCTAGCACGCCTGTATAGGAAGCTTCACCTGTTTTGCTAGTCGCGATATGTAGCTTTTTATGAATAAATAAGGAGGCCAAAAAGTCGCCAGCAATCCAACCTAGCATCAACCAAATTGATGCCAATCCAACAGCGTAGGTATATCCGATGACGCCAATAAACATATAGCCACTATTATTAGTTGCCACTGCGGAGAGCCCGCTAAACAATGGACTGACAGACTGACCTGCTAAATAGTAATCTGACTTTGTCCCTTTACTTTTAACGACAGAAGCGAGGCCTATGATAAAAAACAGGCTTAGAAAAACGACAAAGCTAGTTAACGTCTCCATACTCAGTACTTACGTTTTTAAACAAACGCTAGGCATAAATGCGATCTGAATACGTGACCAGTCTGCCAGACTGCGGATATATAGGCTCTGGGGATCGACAAGCGATAAAGTCTGGCCTTGGCGCTTTTTTGCCATATGGGGCTACCAATTGGTTTGACCATGCATTGTAGACAAAAAAAGCATTCGATCTTGGTGTTGGGCTGATATTACTGTTTGACCCATGCATCATATTACAGTCAAAAATCAAAATAGATCCCGGCTTAGCGATTGGGCTGACGATACCAAACTCGTTCATCATCTTCTCTAAATTATGTTGGTCTGGAACTCCGTACTCTTGTCTTTTGAGTGATGTTTTATAGTGATGATCTGGCGTTTTACCAATGCAGCCTAAAAATCGATGATGCGAGCCTGGCATCAGCATCGGCGACCCATTAAAAAATGTATTTTCGGTTAGTAATACGGACATTGATATTGCGCGCATACGTGGCATGCCATCTTCAGCATGCCACGTTTCGAAATCAGAATGCCAATAAAACTCTTTACCAATAAAGCCTGGCTTGTAGTTCAACCGAGACTGATGAATATAAACTTGTTCGTTCAGCAAAAAAGATGTAAGTCCTGCTAATCGCTGATCTGAGGCCAGTTGCCGCATGATTTGCGACTGCTGATGTATTTCAAATATCGACCTAACATCATGACTACCAAGCTCAGTAATAACTGTTTCTTGTCGTAGTGCATCGGTATTTTGCAACGTATATTGCGCTTCTAGTTGTAACGCTTCCACCTCATCCGCAGTAAAAACATCTTCTAACAGTAAATATCCATCTTGCTCAAATTGATTGACCTGAGCTTTTGTAATTGGAGCAGATAGTTGCCACTCGCCATAAAAAACAGGGTCTTGCCTGTCAATGACTGTCGCTTGAGACTGTCTACTTGGATAAATATCGAGCATATGTTTAATATTCCATTCGCATTAATCAATATCAGCTGGATATGACCCATGCTCATCATGTACTTCTTGACCAGATACGGGTGGGTTAAACACACAAGCACAGACGATTTCCTCTTCTATGCTAAGAACATGGTGATCATGTGCATCAAGCGCGTACATCACCCCAGGCACTAAAGCATGCACTTCTCCATTGGCTAGATTCTCAATGGTTCCTTTACCTTGCATAATAAAAACGGACTCTAAGTGATTCAAATATTGTAATTTGATCACTGCACCTGCGTATAACGTTGTGATATGGAATGAGAAACCCATGCCATCTTGCTTCAGCAACATCCGTGCGCTTTCCCAGCCTTCAGATTTCACATTATGCTCAGAGGCGCGAATGTCTTTTAAATCTCTAACTATCATTGATAAACTCCTTATGCCGCGGCATCCTCGTCTTCTGAACAGGCATCGCGAATACATTGCTCAAGAATATCAAGCCCTTTTGCCATTTCTGATTCTGTAATAGTTAATGGCGCCAGCACTTTAATAACTTCATCAAATGCACCACTTGTTTCAATAATCAAACCTTTATCAAATGCATCTTTGGTTACTTTTGATGCAATATCGCCAGATCCGACATCAATACCTCGCATCATGCCTTTACCGCGTGTGCTAAATCCATATCGATGCGCGATTTTTTCCAGACGTGTCCGCAAATATTCTCCACGTTGCTGGACTTCCAATTGAAACTGATTATCTGACCAAAAATGTTTAAGGGTTGCTGTTGCAGTCACAAACGCATGGTTGTTTCCGCGGAAAGTGCCGTTATGCTCTCCTGGAGACCAAATATCTAAACTCGGTCTAAACAATGTAATTGCGAAAGGCAAGCCCATTCCTGATAACGATTTTGACATCGTGACGATATCAGGAGTAAATCCCATTCCTTCAAAGCTGAAGAAGCCATTGGTGCGACCACAACCTGCTTGAATATCATCTACAATCAATAACGCGCCGTGTCGTTTTGCAGTTTCTGCGATTTTACGTAACCACGTGGTTGAGGCTGCGTTTAACCCGCCCTCACCCTGCACGGTTTCTAACAGAATCGCAGCAGGCTTATCTAAGCCACTAGACGGATCTGATAAACGCTTATCTAGCATTTCTGCAGTATCTACACCTGCACCAAAATACCCATCAAAAGGCTCATGCACAACATTGTTAAGTGGCACACCTGCACCATTCCGTTTTTCGGCATTGCCTGTGCAAGCGAGCGCACCAAGCGTCATGCCATGATAACCATTGGTAAATGAAACGACCAATTCTCGTTTAGTCACTTTTCGCGCTAATTTAATGGCGGCTTCTACCGCATTGGTGCCTGTAGGGCCTGTAAACATCACACGATAATCTAGCTTTCTTGGCGTTAAAATTACCGATTCAAACGTATTTAAAAAATCTGCTTTAGCATCTGTGTGCAAGTCCAAGCCTTGTGCAATACCATCTCGCTCAATATGGTCTAACAAGGCTTGCTTTAATACTGGGTGGTTGTGCCCATAGTTAAGGGAAGCACAACCCGCTAAAAAATCAAGATAATGCCCATCATTACTATCATGCATCCAAACACCTTGTGCTTTGATAAACTTTCTGGGCATTGCACGTGCATAGCTCCTGACATTTGATTCTCTGCGCTCGAAAATAGCAGTATTCGTTTGGTTTTTTTGACTTGGATTTGGGATTTTTGACATATTAAACTCCTTGATGACTTAAGACCTTATTCACTTCGAATGGGCCTATTTTTACTAAAAACTCTGTTTCATGAGCACCTTTAAAATGTGGTTCTTTTTTAAAATGCGGTGTTTGAGTTAGATTTAATTGATGTGATTGCGCGAATCGTTCAAACACCGTCCAAGATGCTTGATTGTCTAGCGTAATCGTCGTGATGAGATATCGCACATTGGCTAATGATTGACGGCTTAGCAATGTATACAACAGATGCTTTGCAAGCCCTTTGCCTCTTGCGTCTGGATGAACGGCAACTTGCCAAACAAAAATATGATCTTGTTGATCAGGTGGGATATAAGCTGACATCCATCCTAAAATACAATTGTCTGACTCTGCAATAACACAGGTTTGCGCAAAATGCGTACACTGCAATAAATTGCAATAAGCTGAATTATTATCTAACGGTGGTGAATCTTTGATTAGCGCTGTAACGGCATGGCCATCAAGCACAGTTGGTGAGCGAAATTTGACTAATGGTACGGCGTCAAACTGATGGTGATTGGTGTTTATTGTTTGGGGGTCTTCAACATTATTAAATGTCAAACCTTCTCCTTTATTTATTAATCAACCACTTTATAAAAGCAGTTAAATTAAACTCTTTATATAATTTGTCATTAAAAATCAGTTGCTTATAATAGCACACTTTCATCTTAAGCTCAAGGCTTGGTGGCTAAGCAATTGTTGCGGACAAAATAAAACCACCTAAAAGGTGGTTTTATTAATTCACTAACCAAGTGATTTTATTAGTCTTTTGAAGCTCTTTTACGCTCATGTTCTAACAAGAAACGCTTACGTATACGAATCGTTTTAGGCGTAATTTCCACCAACTCGTCATCATCAATAAACTCAACAGCGCTTTCTAGTGTCATTGCGATTGGGGTAATTAAACGGACTGCTTCATCCGTTCCTGAAGAGCGCACGTTAGTTAATTGCTTACCTTTAATCGGGTTCACAACCAAATCGTTATCACGGCTATGAATACCAATAACTTGGCCTTCATAAACGTCAACTCCGTGCCCAATCATCATACGGCCACGTGATTGTAGGTTAAATATAGCATTGGTTAATGCTTTACCTGTTGCGTTAGCGATCATTACA
>JBFJJY010000160.1:0-4566 GCA_041612055.1 Methylophilaceae bacterium
AAGAGCCACAACGATGGCCGCAAAGTAATAAATGGACAAACCGGATTCATCGAGATGATGCAGCGCGCTTTATCCATTTTTTATGTGAACAGGTGATTGCAGGAAACGGGATTGAAGATTGCTATATCGGCGTGGATGATTTGCCGACATTGCAATATGAAGTGCTGAGTTGGATAGCGTCGAGGTTAAACATAACCCCGCCAAGAATGAAGTTTAATAACAAGGTAAGTGGTAAACGGCTCAGTAATCAGCGCATGCGAGAGGCTGGTTTTACGTTAAAGTATGCTAATTACCAAATCGGTTATAGTGAGATGCTGAAAAATGTTTAATGTTTTGTTCGCAGTTTTTATTTTATTGGGTAGCGTTATCGCTTTTCCAGATGAAAAAGATGATTTTTCAATTTGGCTAGAGAGCCTTAAAGCGGAGGTACGTGCAGAAAAAATTTCTGAAGCAACGATAGAAGATACATTCAAAGATGCAGAATACTTGCCCAATGTGATTGTAGTGGATCGATCACAGCCTGAATTTATTTCTACTTTCTTTACCTATAATAATAAGCGTGTGACAGAAAGTCGGATAGACGATGGGCGTTATAAATTACACGAAAATTCGGCGCTGCTAAACAAGATTGAGCAACAATATGGTGTGCCTAAAAATATCATTGTTGCGTTTTGGGGGCTTGAAACCAATTATGGTAGCTATAAAGGTAATTATGAGCTGCCATCAGCACTAATGACGCTTGCTTATGAAGGTCGCAGAGCTGATTTTTTTCGTGGCCAGTTAATGGATGTGATGCGTATTGTCGATGCTGGACATAATACGATTGAAGGTATGCGCGGGTCCTGGGCTGGTGCATCTGGCCATATGCAGTTTATGCCATCAACTTTTATTGCTTATGCGGTGGATGGTGATGGTGATGGACGCAATGATATTTGGAATTCACTACCTGACGCTTTTTCATCAGCGTCTAACTATTTATCGCGCATCGGTTGGAAAGTAGGAGAACCTGTTGCATTAGAGGTAAAGTTGCCAGCCAATTTTGAATATGCAGAAGCACAACTAGATGTTCGTAAGCAGACAGCAGAGTGGGCTCAATTAGGCGTTACCAAAGTGGATGGCACGCCATTGCCTGCACTAAATAACACTGCTATTTTGCTACCGCAAGGCTGGCAAGGTCCTGTGTTTTTAGTGACCAGTAATTTTGACGTCATCATGAAGTGGAATCGGTCTATTAATTACGCTTTATCAGTGAGTTATCTAGCCGACCAGCTCATTGAAGATCGGCCTATTGTGAATGGATGGGCGACTGCGGGCTATGTTGGCATTAGTTTTAATCAAGCTTGGGCTATGCAAGCTAAACTTAACGAACTCGGGTTTGATAGTGGCAAGCCAGATGGTTTTCCTGGCACCAAAACGCAGCAAGCAATTCGAAACTATCAACTGCAACATCATCTGCCTGCTGATGGTTACCCCTCACGCGAATTGTTTGAGCAACTTATGAAAGAACCTGCTAAAAAGGTCTAAATAAAGCTTACATCATGAATTATGAATTAAAATGTGACTTAATTTGCGTGAGATTGAGCAATCAGCTAAAATCACGCCTTCTTAATAAATAGGCGGTTAGCTCAGTTGGTTAGAGCGCTTGGTCGACATCCAAGAGGTCAGCAGTTCGAATCTGCTACTGCCTACCAAAAACAAAAAAGCCGTAAAATTGACGGCTTTTATTGATTGTGAGTTAGAGATTATATATGCCCGTCATTCGACTACCAGATGGATCAGAACGCCAATTCGATGCGCCTATTACGGTCGCAGATGTGGCGATGGATATTGGCACCGGTCTTGCCAAGGCTGCACTTGCTGGTAAAGTTAATGGTACGCTAGTAGATGTTAGTCATGTGATTGATGTAGATAGTGATTTGGCGATTATTACCGATAAAAATGACGAAGGCTTGGAGATTATCCGCCATTCAACAGCACACTTGCTGGCTTATGCGGTCAAGGCATTATTTCCAGAGGCGCAAGTGACGATAGGGCCTGTTATCGACAATGGGTTTTATTATGATTTTAGCTATAAACGTCCATTTACGCCGGAAGATTTAGAAAAAATTGAAGCCAAAATGACTGAGCTTGCTAAAAAAGACGAGCTCGTCACACGTAAAGTCATGCCGCGCGATGAAGCGGTTACTTACTTTAAAAGTATCAATGAGGAATACAAGGCGGAAATTATTGCAAGCATTCCTGCCAATGAAGATGTCTCCCTCTATACAGAAGGCGACTTCACTGATTTATGTCGTGGCCCTCATGTGCCGAATACAGGAAAATTAAAAGCCTTTAAATTAATGAAGGTGGCAGGTGCATATTGGCGTGGCGACAGCAATAACGAGATGTTGCAACGGATTTATGGCACTGCATGGCGTAATAAAGATGAGTTAAAAGCCTATTTGTTCCAATTGGAAGAAGCGGAGAAACGCGATCACCGTAAGCTGGGTAAACAGCTAGATTTCTTCCATATGCAAGACGATGCGCCAGGCATGGTGTTTTGGCATCCAAAAGGATGGGCGTTATGGCAACAAATTGAGCAGTATATGCGTCAAATGTTTATTGATTACGGCTATCAAGAAGTGCGTACGCCATCGGTGCTCGATAAAACCTTATGGGAGAAATCTGGGCATTGGCAAAATTACCATGACAATATGTTTGTGACGGCATCGGAAAATCGTGATTACGCGGTGAAGCCAATGAACTGCCCAGGCCATATTCAAATTTTTAATAGTCATTTGCATAGCTATCGTGATTTGCCATTACGTTTAGCGGAATTTGGTTCCTGCCATCGTAATGAACCATCAGGCGCATTGCATGGTTTAATGCGCGTGCGTGGCTTCACTCAAGATGATGCGCATATTTTTTGTACAGAAGCGCAAGTGGAATCTGAAGTCGGCGACTTTATCAAAATGTTATATAAAGCCTATGAAGACTTTGGTTTTAATGAAGTGTTGGTGAAGCTATCAACACGACCAGAAAAACGTATTGGTTCAGATGAAGAGTGGGATAGAGCAGAGAAATCACTGGCTAATGCATTAAAAGCGAATGACTTGGATTTTGAGTATTTACCTGGCGAAGGCGCGTTTTACGGCCCTAAAATTGAATTCACGTTAAAAGACAGTTTAGGCCGTTTATGGCAGTGCGGTACTGTGCAATTAGATTCAAACCTGCCAGAGCGCCTAGGAGCTGAGTATGTCGCTGAAGATAACTCACGTAAGCGCCCAGTCATGCTACACCGCGCCATTGTCGGCTCAATGGAACGTTTTATGGGTATTTTGATTGAGAATCATGCTGGTGCGATGCCTGTTTGGCTGTCGCCAGTGCAAGTGATGGTGTTAAATATCTCAGATGCGCAAGCTGATTATGTGGTGCAAGTAGTTGAAACGCTAAAGAAAAATGGCATTAGATGCGAATTTGACTTGAGAAATGAGAAGATTACCTATAAAATACGCGAACATAGCTTGCAGAAGTTGCCATATTTGCTTGTGGCAGGAGATAGAGAAATGCAAGCTGGTTTTGTGGCCGTGCGGACCAGAAAAGGTGAAGACTTAGGTTCTATGCCGATTGAAGCGTTTATTGAACGCATAAAATCAGATATTAAAACCAAGGTTTAACTGCCTAAATATTCATTTAGGAATGACTCTGGCAATGCGCGGCTTTAATTTTGGTTAAGGATAAGGGGATAGCTATAGCTCAGGACAAAGGTAAAGGTACACGAATTAACGGTGACATCACGGCGAAAGAAGTGCGCTTGGTGGGAGTGGAAAACGAACCGTTAGGGATTGTAAGCTTGGCAGAAGCATTCTCTCAAGCAGAAGCAATCGATATAGACCTTGTAGAAATTGCGCCAAATGCTAACCCACCAGTTTGCCGTTTAATGGATTACGGCAAGTTTAAATACGCTGAAAGCAAGCGTTTGCATGAGCAGAAGCTCAAGCAAAAGCAAGTACAAATAAAAGAAGTAAAATTCCGTCCAGCGACGGATACTGGTGATTACACCATTAAGGTACGTAACATTACCCGCTTTCTTGAAGATGGCGACAAAGTGAAATGTACCTTGCGTTTTAGAGGTCGTGAGATTACTCACCAAGAGTTTGGTTTGGATTTGTTAAGACGAGTACAGGCTGATTTAGAAGATATTGCTGTTGTTGAACAGTTTCCAAAAATGGAAGGTCGTCAAATGGTGATGGTGCTGGCGGCAAGTAAAAAAGAGCCAGTTAAAAAAGCTGCTGTAAAAAAAGTAAACAAACCAAAAGCAGATGAAACGTCTGATAAGACAGAAACAGAATAAATAAGTATTGCCGATTTTCATGAGTGAACTGGCCCAAAGGCATGCCTAAGCACTCTTAATTACTCTTAAGGAGAAAAAAATGCCAAAAATGAAAACAAAGAGCAGCGCGAAAAAGCGTTTTAAGTTCTTGGGAAGTGGTAAAGTCAAACGTACTCACTCTCATCTTCGTCATATCTTGACTAAGAAAACAACGAAGCAAAAACGTAAGCTTCGCGGAACTGAGATTATTTCAT
>JBFJJY010000161.1:0-4558 GCA_041612055.1 Methylophilaceae bacterium
AATCAATTGGTGGAAAAATGAAATCGAGCAGTTATATGCTGACAAACCGCAACATCCCGTTAGTTTTGCGTTACAACCTGTTATTAGAGAGTTCCATCTAGCTAAAGAGCATTTCTTAGAGATTATTGATGGCATGGAAATGGATTTAAAATTTAATCGGTACGAAGATTTTAAACAATTACAGCTTTATTGCTACCGCGTTGCCAGTGTCGTGGGCTTGCTGAGCGCACAAATATTTGGCTTTCAAAACCGGAATACACTTAAATTTGCTCATGATTTAGGCATGGCATTTCAATTAACTAATATTAGCCGTGACGTGGGCGAAGATGCGCGCAGAGGCCGCATTTATTTACCATTAGATGAGTTAGCAAAAGCTAAAGTAACAGAAGAAGATATTTTAAATGGCAACAAAACGGCTGAGGTCAAAGAACTGATTGAGTTTCAAATTGAGCGTGCTGAAAGTTTTTATGACAAAGCCTTGAAACAATTGCCAGATGAAGATGCGAAACAACAACTACCAGGACTGATGATGGCTGCTATTTATCGTACTTTGCTGCGCGAAATTAAAGCGGATGGCGCAGAAAATGTACTGAGTTATAAAATTGCCATCCCACCATTTAGAAAATTATTATTAGCGCTTAAAGCGTATTTTAAATATGCCTAATATTGCCGTTGTAGGTGGTGGTATGGCCGGCCTAGCGGCTGCGACCAAACTTACACAGCAAGGCCATTCTGTCATCTTATTTGAAGCCGCTCCTAACTTAGGTGGCCGCGCCCGCGGCATAGATTACAAAGGCTTACGATTAGATAACGGGCAACATATCTTATTAGGCGCTTATTATGAAACGCTTAAGTTATTAAAATTAACCAGCGTAACAGAGTCAGAGGTATTGACGCGCTTACCTCTATGTTTGCAAGTAAAAAACTTAGCGGACAACACCAACTTTTTGCTTAAGGCCAGCCCTAATCTTCCAGCACCACTGCATATTCTGTATGGTCTAATCACTGCAAAAGGCGTATCGCTCAATGAAAAACGATCTGCGATTCGCTTTATGGTTTGGATGCGATTAAACCATTTTAAGCTCAAACAAGACCTATCGTTATCCAGTTTATTAACAATGCACTCTCAATCACATGGTTTTATTCAATTTTTATGGGAGCCATTGTGTCTTGCTGCGCTCAATACACCGTTAAACCAAGCCAGCGCGCAAGTTTTTCTTAATGTGTTGCGGGATAGTTTTGCTAAAAAAAAGCAGGATGCTGATATGTTGCTATGCAAAACGGATTTAAGCGCATTGATTAGCGAACCAGTTGCTTGTTATTTGCGTAAAAAAGGTGCTGAGTTAAAAAAAAATACGGTTGTTGAAAGCATCACCGCCACGAATGATGGCTATTACCTGCAAACAAAAGCACAACAATATCAATTCAAACATGTCATTTTAGCCTGTGGGCCACATCAATTAAAAAGCTTTGCTTATACACTACCAAAACTCAGTGCATCAATTGAACATTTCACTTATCAACCAATTACCACGATTTATTTGCAATACGCTGAGGACACTGTGCTACCAAAACCGATGATCGGTATCGTCAATAGCGTAAGCCAATGGGTGTTTGATAGAGGACAAATCTGTGGTCAAAAGGGATTAATCGCAGTCGTCATTAGCGCACACAGGCCATTTAAACAAACTCAAACAAGCTTAATTGAGCAAGTTTCGGACGAGCTAAAACAATTATTTCCGCAGTTAACTCAAGTGCTTTGGCACAAAGTGATTACCGAAAAACGCGCGAGTTTTAGTTGTGATGTAGGGTTAACAAGGCCTGATAACAAAACACCTTACCCTAATTTATTGATTGCAGGCGACTATACCGTTGGCGACTATCCCGCGACAATTGAAGGTGCAATACGAAGTGGCATGCATGCTGCGAGTTTGATTGACTAGCTGTTACGAATTTTATTCAGTGCCTGATCTAAGCGATCAACTGCAATCACTTCTATTCCTTGAATATGGGTTTTAGGTGCATTGGCTTTCGGTACAATCGCTTTGGTAAAACCCAATTTCGCTGCCTCTTTCAAGCGCACCAACCCACCTTGTACAGGACGCACTTCTCCAGCTAAACCAACTTCACCAAATACAATCAGTTTGTCTTGTAATGGTTTGTTTTTTAATGAAGAAACAATAGAAATTAACACAGCCAAATCTACGCCAGGCTCACTGATTTTGACACCACCAACGGCATTAATAAACACATCTTGGTCAAAACAGGCAACGCCCGCATGTCGGTGCAATACAGCCAACAACATGGCTAAGCGATTTTGCTCCAAACCAACACATAACCGTTTAGGTGCAGGCGCATGACTTTCATCAACCAAAGCCTGAATCTCAATTAATAACGGGCGCGTACCTTCCATCGTCACAGTGATGCAACTGCCCGCTACCTGCTGTTCATGATGTGATAAAAATAAAGCAGATGGATTCGCAACCTCTTTCAAGCCTTTTTCTGTCATCGCGAATACGCCAAGTTCATTTACAGCGCCAAAACGATTTTTAAATGCTCGAATCAACCGAAAAGATGAATTTTGATCGCCCTCAAAATACAAGACCGTATCCACAATATGCTCTAACACGCGTGGCCCGGCTAAAGCGCCCTCTTTTGTGACATGGCCAACTAAAATCACTGTGATACCGAGCTGCTTAGCAAGCCGCGTTAGCTGCGCAGAGCATTCACGCACTTGCGCGACAGAGCCTGGAGCAGATTGCAGCGCTTCAGAATAAACTGTTTGGATTGAGTCAATGACAGCAATATTGGGTTTATTAGCTTGCAGTGTTGCTAATATTTTCTCCAAGTTAATTTCAGCAAGCAAATCCACTTCACTGGCATCCAACCCTAACCGCTTAGCTCGCATGGCAATTTGTTGTGGTGACTCTTCTCCACTCACATAGATTGCCTGACTAGTTTTACCTAAGTGACACAGCACTTGTAGCAATAAAGTCGATTTACCAATGCCTGGATCACCACCTATCAGAATCACGCCACCTTCAACCAAGCCACCACCTAATACACGATCAAACTCCGCAATACTGGTTGGCTGGCGTTCGATATCAGCAGCCTCTACTGCGCTTAACTTCTGCAATTGGCCTGTGCTAGCCAAACCCTCAAATTTATTTGCATAACGGTTGGTACTTGCGGTTTCTGCTATACCTTCGACCAAGGTGTTCCAAGCCATACAGCCTGGGCACTGACCTTGCCATTTCGGTTCGCTAGTACCACATTCAGTACAAATGTAAACGCTTTTTGCTTTTGCCATCTTTAAGCAACCACACTCATTGGGACACGCGGAGCCACCGCACAAAGTAATTCATATCCAACGGTACCGCTGGCTTCAGCCACGGCATCTACCGGCACAGTAGCGCCCCATAGCTCAACAGAAGAGCCTATATCAGCCATTGGTAAGTCAGTTAAATCACAGAACAGCATATCCATTGAAACCCGACCAAGCGTATGTGTAATCATCCCATTAACGGCGATTGGCGTGCCATTTGGTGCATGACGAGGATAACCATCGGCATAACCACATGCAACGATGCCAACTCTCGTTTCTTTTGTTGCTGTAAATCTTTCGCCATAACCAACACTTTCACCAGCGACCAAGGTTTGAATAGCGATAATTTGTGAAGAAAATTGCATGGCTGGTTTTAAATCAAACTTTGCCGCAGGCGTACCACTGACAGGCGTTGCGCCATATAACATAATGCCAGGACGCACCCAATCTGCATGGGCTTCTGGATAGCGTAAAATGGTTGCAGAATTGGCTAAAGAAGCAGGCGCATCAATGCTACTAGTCGCTTCTTTAAAGCGTGCTAACGGCATTGTAACACCTCTATCATCATCCGCTGTCGCAAAATGCGTCATCAATGTAATATGCCCTACATGCTCACATGCGGTTAATTGATGATAAACAGAGCGATAGTCAGCAGGAGTAAAACCTAAACGATTCATTCCTGTATTCATTTTTAGATAAACATTGACGGCTCTAGCCAGTTTGCTCGTTTGTAACATCTCAACTTGTTTATGATTATGTACGACCAAACTAATTTCGAAACTAGATGCAATCCGTAACTCTTCTTGATCAAAAGCGCCTTCTAACAATAAAATCGTTTGTTCAAACCCTGCCTCACGTAAATCAATAGCTTCACTTAGGTTAAGCGTTGCAAAAGCATCTGCACTGTTCAGCGCATGTGCAACATGAATCAGACCATGACCATAACCATTGGCTTTAATCACAGCCATCACTTTAGCGGTTTTCGCATATTGCCTAACGACAGCGAGGTTATGTTGCAAAGCACTTGCAGAAATTGTTGCTTGAATCGGTCGCATCGCTATTCGTCTGGCATATAGTCAGCATTAGCAAAATCTTCAAAGCGCGTATGCTGACCAATAAAGGTTAATCTCACACGTCCAATCGGACCATTACGTTGCTTACCAACGATAATCTCTGCTGTCCCCTTATCTTCACTGTCAGGGTTATAGACTTCATCTCGATAAATGAACAAAA
>JBFJJY010000162.1:0-4555 GCA_041612055.1 Methylophilaceae bacterium
ATTGGTTATCAATTTAGCAATACTAATTTTGAAGCATTAGGTGAAGAAGCTTTTGTACCGAATGTGAATACGCAAAATAAAGCGATTTATCTATACGAAGAGCTTCCTTTAGGAGGCAATGAAAACGCACCTCACAAGCTTACTTTTGGTGGTCGCTTAGGTCATACACAAGTTGACTCAAAAGATAGTGCTAATTTTGGTCCAGGCCAAAACAATAGCTTTAACCCAAACAGCTTTGCGCTGGGCGGTTTGTATAGCATTAATAATAATTGGTCGCTGACTGGTAATTTATCCCATAACGAACGTGCGCCAGCTTACTTCGAGCTCTATGCCAATGGCGCACACGTAGCAACTGGTCAGTTTGAAGTGGGTGATAGCAACTTGAGCAAAGAGCGGTCCAATGGTATTGATGCGCAGATACGCTGGAAAGATGCAAAAAATAGTTTTAGTTTAGGTGCTTACTACACACGCTTTAGTAACTTTATTGGGCTATTTAACTCTGGCGATAATATTTTAGTAGATGGCGAACTCTTACCAGAAGCACAATTTATTGCAGTGCCAGCAACATTTAAAGGAATTGAAGCTGAAGGAAAATTCAACTTGACCTCCAATTTAGATTGGACTTTACGCGGCGATTATGTGCATGCCAAAGATAGACGCAATAACGACTATTTACCCAGAATCTCTCCGTTAAGACTGGGCACTGGACTCCAATATCAACTAAATGGATTTAGTGCGCGTTTAGATGTTTTGCGTGCATTTGCACAGAACAACACAGCTGATAATGAGTTAAAAACGGATGGCTACACCAATTTATCCGCGCTCGTTGCCTATAAGTTACCAACTAAATTCAATATGGAGCTCTTTGCTAAAGCAAACAACTTATTGAATGATGAAATTAGGGAACATGCCTCCTTCTTGAAAGACATATCACCTGCAGGTGAGCGCTCACTTGTAATAGGCGCTAGAGCAGATTTTTAAACATTTAAAATCTGCTTCAATTTAGGTCGGCAAATGCCGACCTTTTTTATGCAAAAAGAATCAAACCCCACGTCATTACGACATTGGTTAAAGCAACAAACACCGCCGCACTACCAATATCTTTAGCCCGTTTAGCCAAAGCATGACGTTCTATTGATACACGATCGACGACCGCTTCAACTGCAGAATTAAGCAGTTCGACAATCAATACTAAAAAAATACTGCCTATCATCAAAATGCGGTGCAGCGCTTCTGATTCTAAGTAAAGTGCCAAAGGAATCAAGATAACCGATAAAAACACCTCTTGGCGAAAGGCATCCTCATGTTTAAAAGCGGCTTTAAAACCCTCTAAAGAATAACCAAAAGCATTCATTAAACGGCGTAAGCCTGTTTTACCTTTAAATGGGCTTTCTTCATGAGATTGCGAATTTGAGTCGAAATTGTTCATTATTAAATCACCAAAAAATGTTCTGCGCATTTTAACATGCGTTATCATGTTATTTTATTGAATCATTAAACAGTAGAGGTTTTACACATGGCAAGAATGGTGAATTGCATCAAACTCGGTAAAGAAGCAGAAGGCATGGACTTCCCTCCTTACCCTGGAGAATTAGGCAAACGCATTTATTTACAAGTCTCCAAAGAAGCATGGGCAACTTGGTTAAAACAGCAAACAATGTTGGTGAATGAGAATCGCCTGAGCTTAGCTGATCCAGCTGCGCGCAAATATTTAACAGAACAAACTGAAAAATATTTCTTTGGTGAAGGTGCTGATGTGGCTGAGGGTTATGTGCCTGAAACAAAATAGTCACTTACCATTATCATGAAACTATTTATTTCGATATTATTTGCTGTTTTTTTCTTCCAGTATTTTTACAATGGAAAAACAATAGAGGTTAGCGAAATAAAACATGATAAGGTGATTTTATACGCAACAGATTGGTGTGGTTACTGCGAGAAAACGCGTCAGTTTTTAGATGATAATCGTATCCAATACACTGAATACGATATTGAAAAATCAGAGTCAGCTCGTCAAGCGCATTCAGCACTTAATGCAAAAGGCGTACCCGTACTGGATATTAAAGGTACCATTATTTATGGCTACGACATCAAAAATACCAAACATGTATTAAGTGCATTAAAGCTGATGTAGTTCAGAATCAATCATAAAAAACCCGCAGATTGCGGGTTTTTTATTAAGTATTGATCTTCCCTTACTTGTACGTTTTAACGCCTTCCGCTGTTGCCAACAATAAAATATTGGCTGGACGTGCGGCAAATAAACCATTGGTCACCACACCAACGATTTGATTAATTTTTGCTTCCATCGCAATTGGGTCGCTAATGGTTAAATTGTGGACATCTAAAATAATGTTGCCATTATCGGTAGTGAAATCACGCAATTTTGGCTGACCCCCTAATTTCACTAACTCACGTGCCACTTGTGAACGCGCCATTGGCAACACCTCTACTGGCAATGGGAATTTACCCAACACTGGCACATATTTGGTTTCATCACAGATACAGATAAATTTCTTTGCTACAGCGGCAACAATTTTTTCACGCGTTAGCGCACCACCGCCACCTTTTAGCATATGCATGTGTTCCGTAATTTCATCCGCACCATCCACATAAATATCCAAGCTGTCGACACTGTTCAAGTCAAACACTTCAATGCCATGTCCGCGCAAACGCTCTGCTGTTGCTTCAGAACTAGCAACGGCGCCTTCAATTTTATGTTTAACCTTCGCTAACTCTTCAATAAAGTAATTAGCAGTCGATCCAGTACCAACCCCGATAATGCCTTCTTTTACATACTCAACGGCCGCTTTTGCGACTTGTTGTTTTAATTCATCTTGCGTATATGCCATTTTAAGTAAATCCTTAACAAAGTCTTTATAATGTAACGAAAGCATAACTATACACTGCTCCACAAAATTTAAACATGTCAAAACCAAGCCTACAAGATTATCTCAGCAATATTGAAAACTCTCATGTGTATGATGTAGCGACGAATACGGCTTTAGATTTTCAGCCTATCTTATCGGCACGCCTGTCTAATCGCGTCTTACTAAAACGTGAAGATATGCAACCGGTGTTCTCATTTAAGTTGCGCGGTGCTTATAACAAAATGGCTAATTTATCTGCCGAACAACTTAGTCGCGGCGTGATAGCCGCCAGTGCTGGCAATCATGCGCAAGGCGTAGCATTAGCGGCACAGAAGCTCAATTGTCGCGCCGTTATTGTCATGCCTACCACCACACCACAAATTAAAATTAATGCGGTTAAAAGCCGTGGAGCGGAAGTCATTTTAATTGGCGATAGCTATTCAGACGCTTATATTCATGCGCTTGCCCTCGAACAATCTGAACAACTCACTTTCGTGCATCCGTATGACGACCCAGATGTGATTGCGGGACAAGGCACGATTGGGATGGAAATTTTAAAGACTCATCCACAACCAATTGAAGCAATATTCTGTTGTGTAGGTGGCGGTGGTTTAATTGCTGGTATCGCAGCCTATATCAAAGCGAAACGGCCTGAAATTAAAATCATCGGCGTAGAAGCAAAAGATGCAGAGGCAATGACGCAATCTTTAAGCAAAGGCGAGCGTGTGATATTGGATCAAGTTGGTTTATTTGCTGATGGCGCTGCTGTTAAACAAGTGGGCGAACATACTTTTGCCGTTTGCCAACATTATGTTGACGATATGATTGTGGTCGATAACGATGCGATTTGTGCTGCCATTAAAGATGTTTATGAAGACACACGTAGTATTTTGGAACCAGCTGGTGCGCTAGCGACAGCAGGAATCAAAGCATATGTCGAACAACACAATATCCAAGGTAAAACGCTGATTGGAATCGCCTCTGGTGCTAATGTCAATTTTGACCGATTACGCTTTATTGCAGAACGGGCAGAAATTGGTGAAAAAAGAGAAGCGGTTTTAGCCGTCACCATTCCTGAGAAACCAGGCGCATTTAAAGCCTTCTGCGCTTTACTGGGTAATCATAATATTACCGAATTTAATTATCGCTATGCTGATCCAACTGCAGCCCATATTTATGTTGGCCTTGCAGTACACGACTCCATGGAAACCGCAGCATTAATTCAACAACTTGAAGCAGAACATTTACCCACGCTAGACTTAACAGACAATGAGTTAGCAAAATTGCATCTGCGCCATTTAGTAGGCGGCAAAGCACCGCAAGCGGAACATGAAGTCTTGTTTAGATTTGAGTTTCCTGAAAAGCCAGGCGCACTCAGAAAATTTTTAAATGCCATGCAACATGATTGGAATATCAGCTTATTTCATTATCGCAACCACGGCGCCGATTTTGGTCGAGTGCTTGTTGGCATGCAAGTGCCCCCTCATGAGTTGAGTATGTTCTATGATTTTTTAAATAACTTGGGTTATCCATATTGGGATGAGTCTGATAATCCAGCTTATGCTTTATTCCTAGGCTAAATTAAGGCTTTTACTTAGACCACTATCATTGGTCATCGACTAGGCTTAAAGCTGCATGATGGAGTTTCCTTTATAATACATTCAGAACTTTTGCATGATTTGTGC
>JBFJJY010000163.1:0-4531 GCA_041612055.1 Methylophilaceae bacterium
AAATTGAAAACCTAAAAGTGGGGGCAAGCCTAAACTGGCAGAGTGATACGCATGTTGACATCGCTGTAGCGGGCTTAGCTGCGCCTGTTCGTTATGAGCAAGGTAGTTATGCCACATTAAACTTGATGGCTAACTATAAAATTGATGATCATTGGAGTGCAGCGATTAATTTATACAACGTGACCAATAAGAAATACCTAGCGAGCATGATCTATGCGAGTTCTGGGACAAGTTACTACGCAGCACCGATGAATGGTTTAGCCACACTAACTTGGAAATATTAAGTAAGAAGTGCGTATAAACAACACGTGTGCATAAAAACACATTGCGCACTTTACACAACAAATGATAATCATTATCATTTATACTTACATAATAAATAATAACTAAATAGCCAACGAGTTTTTCTCCTGTAGCCAAAAGTCAATAATAAAGGGAGTTTTATCGTGGGTCAGTTTAAGAAAAAGTCATCCTATTTGGCGGTGATGTTGTTGGTACAAAGCTATGCAGTAATAGCGGAAGAAGTTAAGCCTGAAGTTACGCCAGATACTAAAGTGGTTGAGCAATTGCAAGAAGTGGCAGTAAAAGCCACAAAAGAAGTGCAAAGTGACGGTTATCAAGCAACTAAAACCCGAGTTGGTAAGACACTGCAAGATCCGCATGATGTTCCTCAGGCGGTTACGACTGTGACGCGCGAGTTAATGCATGATCAGCAGGTAGGGTCCTTGCGGGAGGCTTTACGCAATGTGTCAGGACTAACGTTTAACTCTGCAGAAGGTGGACGTGCAGGGGATAACTTTATGTTGCGAGGTTTTTACACTTTTGGTGATATTTACCTCGATGGCATCCGAGATACTGCTCAATATAATCGTGAAACCTTTAATCTTGAACAAGTCGATGTGTTACGTGGTTCTGCTGCCATGTTGTTTGGTCGTGGCCAAGCAGGAGGTGTGATTAATCAGGTTACTAAAATGGCTGAGCTTCATGACGAAAATACGGTCACTGGTAGCTTGGGTGAATATGATTATCATCAATTTACAGGTGATTTTAATAAACAACTGACGGAGACTGCCGCAATTCGAGTCAATGTGATGAATCGACATGACGAGACTTATCGTACAAACCCAACGACAGGCGACCATCCAGAGTTTGATAGACAAGGTATTGCGGTTAGTTTTGGTGCAGGCATAGGCACAGAAAATGAATTTTTCTTAAATCATGTTTATACACAAACGCGCGATGTACCAGATTTTGGTGTTCGATTTGAAAACACTCGACCTGTGAATGATGGTAGTAATGACCGCACGGATAAAACATTTTGGGGTAGTAATGATAACTTTGATGATAGTGATACGCGCGTAACAACAGGGATATTTACGCATCAGTTTTCGGAAGATACACAGTTAAGAACGCAAATGCGACATGCTGAGTATAAACGTGGCTATTGGGCAAAAACCCCGAATGTTTTATTGCCAGCTGAAAATAATACTATCGGTGGTAATGTAACCCGCAAGATGCATTATGAGACGCTGAATTTACAGTCAGATTTTAGTACTAAGTTGAACATTGCCGATATGAAACACGAAGTATTGGCTGGCGTTGAGTATTTGAAAGAGGACTCTTATCGTAAGGCATTGCAAGCTTTCGTTAGCCCATCGGGAAAGCTCACTTACAATCGTCATGATGCATCAATTGCAGGTAACGCGGTTTCTTTCGAGGCCGATAACTACGCACTTTATGTACAAGATACGATTGAGTTTCTACCAAAATGGGACTTGTTGCTTGGGATGAGGCGAGATGAAATGCGCGCGGATTATGCGAGTGAGACATCACCAAAGCTTAGTTATGGTGAAAATAGTTATCGTACTGGCTTATCTTATCACTACACCCCAGAAACACATTTTTATGCGAGTTGGAGTGATTCATTTAGTCCTACCGCTGATTTGTATCAATTAACGGTTGTGCCACAACCACCAGAGCGCAGTAAAACGTTAGAGTTGGGTGCAAAATGGTTGTTTATGGATGGAGATTTAAGTTTTAGGTCTGCAATTTATACCGCGACTAAAGATTGGGAGCGTAATACTGATTTGGAATCAACGGCATCCATATTAACCAAAAAACGTCGTACCAATGGTGTTGAGTTTGAGTTGGCAGGGAATATTACCGATGATTGGGAAGTGTTTGCTGGGATAGCATTAATGGATGCTAAAATTTTAGAGGTGGCAGAAAATGTCAATGCGACTACTGGCGCGATCACAGTAGCGGATGCAAGATATAAAGGGCAGCGTGCACGTAACACACCAGTTGCTACCTTTAATTTATGGACCACTTATCAATTAACCAGTGCATGGAAAATCGGCGGTGGTGTCGAAGCAAAAGGGGAGCGCTACGCTTATGTTCCATCAAGAGAGGTTGCAAGAGAATTTGATACAGGTAGCTTTAGACCAAATGCGGCGCCTGGTTATGCGCGTGTTGATGCGATGTTGGCGTATGAACAACCTAAATGGGCAGTTCGCTTAAACGTAAAAAACTTGTTGGATAAAGAGTATTATGATGGCGTCTATGAAAATGGTGGTTTAGTCTTACCAGGCAACCGTAGACAAGTCATTCTAACGACTGAGTACAAATTCTAAATTTATGTTACTACACGTACCTGCAGTATTAAATAGTGAGGAGTTAGCACGATTGCGTGATCTGATGCGCCGTGCTGAGTGGACAGACGGTAAAGTGACTGCAGGAACGCAGTCGGCGCAGGTGAAGCGGAATATACAGCTGCCTGAAACTTCCGCAGATGCCGAAGCAGCTAGACTGATTGTGCTCAAAGCGCTTAATCGGAATGCTTTATTTTTTTCAGCGGCATTACCTAAAAAAATCTATCCTCCTTTATTTAATCAATATCGTGAAGGCATGGATTTTGGTGCGCATATCGATAATGCTGTACGCACACATGCTATCTCTGGTGTTAACGTGCGAACCGATATTTCCTGCACTCTATTTATTGCTGACCCTGAGGATTATGAGGGTGGTGAACTGGTTGTAGAAGATACTTATGGCCACCAAATGGTTAAATTGCCTGCGGGTGATATGGTGTTATATCCAGGTACAAGCTTGCATCATGTGCGACCCGTAACAAAAGGGGGGCGCTTAGCAAGCTTTTTTTGGATACAAAGCATGATACGAGAAGACAATCAAAGAACGTTGTTATTTGACATGGATGCTGCCATTGTGACGTTGAGGCAGCAGGTGGGTGATAACCATCCTGCTGTCGTGCGATTGACAGGTAATTATCATAATCTTATCCGCATGTGGGCAGATACTTAATTTGAATTAAAAGGAATGAAAATGCATTTATCAATATTATTATTAACTTTGTTTTCTATTCAAGCATTTGCATCGGCTGATTGTCCCGCCTATCCAAAAGAAGAATGGGCTTCTGAAGAAACCTTAAAAAAGGCATTGGTTGATGAAGGGTATTCAATTAAAAAGTTTAAGATTGATGGCAACTGCTACGAGATGTATGGTCGCAATAAAGCAGGTAAGAAAGTAGAGATTTATTTTGATATGAAGACGTTAGCCATTGTTAAAGCTGAAGGTATTAAAGGCTAACTGGTTCGATTCGGTTGACGTGTGAACAGACCACAAAAACCAGTCGAATGGAGCTCATTTGTCCGCTTAACCCATTGGGTGGTTGCGGTTAGTGTGATCATTAATTTTTTTAATGATACGGGCTATGCGCATCGCATGATTGGATATGTGTCCCTAGCGATGCTTGGATTACGTGTCATCTATGGCTTGCGTAAAAAGGCGGTCAAAAGCGCGCAGTTTTACTTACCGCGCTGCTCTCTAATCAAACAACATATTAATGAAATTAAAAGTGGACACGTCACACAGCACCAAGGCCACAATCCGTTGGGTATGTTGGCGGTTTACCTGATGTGGATACTGATAGCTTTATTAGCGCTCACTGGTTGGATTAGTCGAACGGACGCTTATTGGGGTGAGGATGGTCCTGTTATTCTTCATGAAATGCTGTCTTATCTGCTGCAATGTATCGTTGTGCTGCATTTACTGGCGGTCGTTGTTATGTCGAGATTACAAAAGCAAAACTTAATTAAAGCGATGATGATCAAAAACGCGCACCACAAATAAGCGATTTACTCATCTAAATGCGGTGCAACTTTCATCACTTCCTCTATCGTTGTTAAACCCGCCGCTACTTTTTCTAATCCATTCAACATTAAGGGTTGCATTCCTTCCTGATAAGCAAGTTTTTTGATATCAGCTAAATCAGTATTAGACGTAATTAATTTACGTAATTTAGGCGTAATGGTGAGCATTTCATAAATACCGCTACGACCTTTGTAGCCTGTATTACGGCACTCCATACAGCCAACTGCTTTCATCGCACCTGTCGGTTTGGTCGCTTTAAATGGGCGCGTGATTGCAGACCATTCTGCATCCGATATTTCAGTTGGCGCTTTACAAGCAGGGCATAAAGTACGCACCAAACGTTGTCCCATAATGCCTAAAA
>JBFJJY010000164.1:0-4511 GCA_041612055.1 Methylophilaceae bacterium
ATGGTGTTATGGAGTTTTATCTCTTCAATGGGCGCTATTATCTTGGCATTGCTGTGCTTTTTACGCGAAATATTATTAACCACCAATGAAGCTATTATTTCTAGTCATTTAGACTAGCAATACTCAAGCACCACAATTAAATCACGCATACGCGGGCTTTAAGCTCGTCAATCAGCACTTTATTGTTTTCTGAGTAATCAACAGGAAGTTCAATTAAGTGCACACCACCCTGCTCATAGCATTGATTAACCAACGGAATAAAGCTTTCAGCATTCTCAACGCGATGACCAGTAGCGCCATAACTATTGGCATACATGACAAAATCAGGGTTATTAAATTTCAAGCCAAAATCTTCATAGCCCATGGCATATTGTTTCCAACGGATCATGCCAAATGCATTGTCGTTTAGGATGAGGACAACTAAGTTTAGGTTCAATCGAACAGCCGTTTCAATTTCTTGGCTATTCATCATAAAGCCACCATCACCACAAATCGCCATGACTCTGCGGTCTGGATATAAGCGAGCAGCCTCCATAGCGGATGGCAAACCTGCGCCCATGGTTGCTAAGGCGTTATCAAGTAACACGGTATTTGCAAGTTCAGCAAAATAATTACGGGCAAACCAAACTTTATAAATACCATTATCAAGCGCAATAATGCCGTCTGCAGGCATTACCTTTCGCACATCGGCGACAAATCGCTGCGGCTTCATTGGAAAGCTCGTGTCTTCACTGCCTTCACTGACATGCTGCATGACATGGCTACGCACTTTCATAAAGTAAGAAAAGTCATGTGTATCAGTCATGCCAACGCGGTTGGCGATACGTTGGATAGAAGTCGCAATATCACCGACTACTTCTAATTGTGGAAAATAAACATTATCAACTTGGGCGGATTTGAAGTTGACGTGAATCACTTTAGCACCACCATAGACCATGAAAAAGGGTGGCTTTTCCACGACATCATGACCAACATTAATAATAAGATCGGCACGATCAATGGCGCAATGGATGTAATCGCCATCCGATAATGCAGCTGTGCCTAGGTATTTTTGTTGGCGACCCCAAATCACACCTTTGCCCATTTGGGTGTTAGCAAACGGGATGCCTGTTTGGTCAACAAAGTTGTGTAAAGCTTGCCAAATGCGAGCGCGGTTTGCTCCAGCCCCAATCATTAATAGCGGGTGTTTAGCGGCTTTAATCATGGTTGCAGCCGTGTCTAAAATTTCTCGATCGGCATGTGGATAGCGACATCGACTGATATCGAAAATATGAATAGTGTCGTCATCCACAGGCTCTCTCGCCACATCCTCGGGCAGCTCTAATAAAGCAGCTCCTGGGCGCTCTTCAATGGCTAGGCGAAATGCATCACGTACCATAGAGGGAATCATATGCACATTCACCATTTGCTTTGCATATTTGGTAATCGGCTTCATCATGCTGACGACGTCAATAATTTGAAACTGGCCTTGTTTGCTGTGCTTAATCGGTTTTTGTCCTGTAATCATGACCAGTGGAAAGCCGCCTAGCTGTGCATATGCTGCGCCTGTGACAAGGTTGGTTGCACCTGGTCCTAAAGTAGCTAGACAGACGCCCGGCTTGCCTGTTAGCCGACCATATGTGGCGGCCATAAAAGCAGCACTTTGCTCGTGGCGTGTCAAAATGAGCTTAATGCTGGATTTACGCATCGCTTCTAAAAAATCAAGGTTCTCTTCGCCAGGCACTCCGTAAATTCGTTCAACGCCTTCATTTTCTAAGGCTTTGACTAATAAGTCTGAGGCATTCATTTTGGCTTGTGTTGTGTTTGCTGGTTGCGTCATGATTCAATTCTTTCCGTGGTTAGCTACGCTCTGCTTAACGAAGACTTATAGGTTAACTCTACTTTGCAGACGAACAATTTCATCTAGTGCATCCTTCTTAATAGAGTTGGACAAAGGTTCTGGATGAAGTTCTATCATACTGACAGATTTTCCATTGGCTTGCACAATGCGGGCATGGTGACGTTTGAGTTGGCGCGGTGCAGAAACGCCACAAGCATGCGCTAGTACTCCAATTTCTTTTTCCATATTTTTCGCATATTGCATAACACGTACTGCTTTATCCTCAGGGTCTAATCCATACTGTAATTTTTTATTATGGGTAGTAATGCCAGTGGGACAGGTATTTTTATTGCATTGTAATGATTGGATACAACCTAAAGCAAACATAAATCCTCGTGCGGAGTTAACAAAATCTGCGCCAGCACAAAATGCCCAAGTGGCTTCTGCGGGGGTGATGAGCTTGCCACTAGCACAAATTTTAATACGGTCACGCAAGTCATATTGAATCAGTTTGTCGATAACCAAAGGCAAGCTTTCTTTGATGGGTAAGCCCATGTTGTCAATTAAGCTCATGGGAGCAGCACCAGTGCCGCCGTCAGAACTATCAATGGTAATAAAGTCAGGCGCACTTTCAATGCCGCGTTTGTGAATGGCTTCAAATAAACTGTCAAAGAAGCTAGTCGCGCCAACAACAGTTTTAAAACCTACTGGTTTGCCCGTTGTGGTGCGGACATAATCAATCACATTCAATAAATCATCGACACTGTTAATATCAGGGTGACGATTCGGGCTCACGGCGTCTTGCCCGACGGCCAAGCCACGAATGTCTGCAATTTCCTGATTGACTTTTGCGCCAGGTAAAATGCCACCTTTCCCTGGTTTCGCGCCTTGGCTTAGTTTGATTTCAAACATTTTTACTTGTGAATGTGCGCCAACTTCCTTGAGCTTTTGTTCATCAAAGCCACCTTCTGTTTTACGCACTCCAAATTTGGCAGTACCGATTTGGAAAACAAGGTCTGCACCTCCTTCTAGATGATACGGCGATAAACCACCTTCGCCAGTATTCATCCAAATACCAGCCATTTTTGCCCCTTTAGATAAAGCACGGATAGCTGGGATAGATAGCGCGCCATAACTCATGCCAGAGATGTTAAATAAAGCGCTGGTCGAGTATGGATGCTGGCAGTATGGACCAATGGTGATGGGGTTGGGCGTCACGTTGTCCTCAGCTAGCGTAGGGAAAGGACAATTGACAAAGAAGACAGTGCCTGGATCAGTTAAGACGCGAGAGGAGCCAAACGCTACAGTACTATCGACATTTTTTGCCGCACGATACACCCATGAACGTTCAGCACGATTGAATGGCATTTCTTCTCGGTCTTGCGCAAAGAAATATTGCCTAAAGAACTCGCCCATGTGTTCAAAAATATAGCGAAACCGAGCAAGAACAGGATAGTTGCGTCTTAAGGTACTTTTAGTTTGGAACCGATCGACCAAGTACATGACGATGATGCTAGAAAAAGTGAGGCCTATCAAAAAAATGAACAGATAAACCAATATTTCAATAGCATTAAATACGAATGCGGATAAATGACCCATCAAGAACCTCCCAGTTCATGACTAATTGTATGCCTATTCAGTCGAGATAGTAAAACTTCACTTACAAAAAACATAAAGTTGATGATTTGTTGTTCACTAAACCACCTCTAATGCTAATTCTTCAGCACTGTATTGCCGACGTTCATCAGCGTCTAAAAGAGTGAATAATCCATCATCAATGTAATGATTTTTAATCAAATAATCAAAATAAAACTGAAATTCATCATCCAATACTGTAGATTCAGTCATCACATCGCCTTTTCTCCTATTGTTGAACATCAGTATGGCATGAACAAAAGGAGAGCCATCTTATGAAAAGTAAGGCTTTTGTTACGCAATCATCGTGTTCAATGGTTAATTGAGCGCTTTTGCAATTTGATCGAGCGCTTTGGCGATTGTTTGTTGCGGTGCGCCAATATTCATCCGCATAAATCCGCTACCCGCTTCACCAAACAGGGTACCTGGGCTTAAACCTAAGCCTGCCTTTTCGATAAAAAACTGCTTGAGTGCATGGTCATTCATGCCTAAGGCACTGCAATCTAGCCAGAGCAGGTAAGTGCCTTCTGGGGCAATGAGTTTAATTTGGGGTAACTGCTTTGTGAGGTAGTCTGAGACAAAATCTCGCGTTGCTGTTAAGTAAGTTAATAACGCTTCCAACCAGCTTTCACCATCTCGATAGGCAGCTTCAAATGCGACCATACTAAATGGATTGGCTGCACTCACATGCAGGGTATCAAATGCTTGTATGATGGCTTTGCGATGGTTCGCATCGGGAATGATGAGTGCAGATAAATTAAGTCCAGCGATATTGAAGGTTTTGCTAGGTGCGACCGCAGTGATGATCTTGTGACTATCATCGGCTAATGTTGCTAAAGGTTGGTGTTTGGCTTCTGGGTAAATAAGGTCGGCATGAATTTCATCCGAAAAAACCATCAAATCATATTGTTTGGCAATGGCTAAAATGCGCTGTAATTCTGCAGTTTTCCAAACTCTGCCAACTGGGTTATGGGGTGAACATAAAAACAACATACGCGCGTTTGCGGCACACTGTTCCAGGTGATCAAAGTCAATGCGATAACGATTATTTTGCAAC
>JBFJJY010000165.1:0-4474 GCA_041612055.1 Methylophilaceae bacterium
ATTGGTATAGCTCTGCTCGAGATGCAACTGATATGCGGACGGCTGAATTTGTTGGGCAATTGGCAGGTGAGCGCGCTGTGCGGCGGTTAGGTTCACGCAGTATCAAAACAGGGCAATATCCCGTGTTATTTGAGGCGCCGCTAGCCAGTGGCATTATTTCTTCCTTAGTGAGCGCTATTTCTGGTGGCAATTTGTATCGAAAGTCTTCCTATTTGCTTGATAGCTTGGGGCAAAAAGTCGCATCTTCATTGCTTAATATTGAAGAGCTACCACATCTTGAAAAAGGATTGGCAAGTAGCCCATTTGATAATGAAGGCGTTACAACAAAACCGCGTAAGCTGATGGAAAATGGCGTGTTGCAAGGTTATATCTTGTCTAGCTACTCAGCAAGAAAGTTAGGTTTACAGACAACGGGTAATGCGGGTGGAGCACATAACTTAGTGATACAGCATACTCAGCAATCATTTGCTGATTTGTTGGCGATGATGGGGACTGGCTTGTTGGTGACTGAGTTGTTAGGTCATGGGCTGAATATGGTAACAGGCGATTACTCACGTGGCGCAGCTGGTTTTTGGATAGAAAATGGTGTGATCGCTTATCCAGTTGAGGAGATAACGATTGCAAGTAATATGAAGGATATGCTGAACCAAATTGTCGCAATTGCTGACGATGCCATTTTGCCAAGTTCAAAACAAACTGGTTCGATATTGATTGAGCGGATGACGGTTGCTGCAGGTTAAGTCATTGTATTTTTGCTATGGATAGACACAAGCATTTGGCATTCGCCAGCCAATAAAAAAAGCCTCCAACAAGAGGCTTTTTTATTTACGATTCACTTTATTATTCTACAGCAGGAGACTCTACATCTTCATCTGCTGGTTCAAAAGCATCTTTGAGAAATTCATCGGGCACCAATCCATCTTGCACTTGGCTAGCACGACGTTGTAGATAAGCGTCGCGTGTAAAAGCATAAGGATCTAAAGAAGCATCGTCGGCAATATCTTTAGCATCTAGTAGTTCGGTACGTTTATCTAAGAACTGCATAGCACGTAACTGATTATGTAAGCGAATTTCACCAATGTTATGGGTATAAGTAATTGGATCGCTGGTAATCGCATCGAACACAAAACCTGTTGTATCACGCAATGTGCTTGGGCCTAAGAATGGAAGTACTAAATAAGTGCCATTCCCCACGCCCCAATGACCTAGTGTTTGGCCAAAGTCTTCTTGGTGATTTGGGATGCCATCCATGCTAGCAACATCGATAAACCCAGCGATACCAAAAGTTGAGTTAATGACAAAGCGACCAGCATCAGTAAAAGCATGCGCAAATTTCAATTGCAGAATGTCGTTTAATACTGTTGTCAGAGACCTTAGGTTGTTGAAGAAGTTATTAATGCCTTTACGGATTGGTGATGGCGTAACGGCCTTATATACTTTTGCTACAGGTTTGAAAACTGCATTATCAGCAACTTCATTAAATTGGTACACACCACGATTGACGCTCTCAAGAGGGTCTTTATTTTCTAATGTTGCACAGCCTGTTGCCAACATGATTAGTAGGCAGCTGAATAGTAATTTGACAAGTTTTAACTGCATATTGATTCGCTATCTTTATTTATCGTTTTCGTTAAAGGCGGAGCTTTGAATCTGCGCACATTCCCTATGTTGCGTTTATTATCCCTAATAGTGCTATCGCTGTCTATCAATTAAATTAGCGCTAATTTTATCACCATATTGCTGTTGTAAAAAAACAACTTTAGCGGCTTGCTTGGTCAATTGCTAACGGTAATGATGCTTATTAATCAGCCGTGCTGGCTTGTTGGTATAAGGCTAGCGCAAGGGGTCGTTGGGTGCTGTGATCGACAATGGGTGTAGGGTAGTCCTTACCAATGATTACGTTGAGTTCTTGTTGGCGGTTTGATGACATTGTCCATGGTTGATGAATTTCTTTATCATGACATGCTGCGAGTTCGGGTACATATTTTCTGATGAATTTTCCTTTTGGATCAAACCGTTGGCTTTGTGTAGTTGGATTAAATATACGAAACCAAGGTTGCGCATCACAGCCTGTTGAAGCTGCCCATTGCCAACCGCCATTGTTTGCGCTGAAATCATAATCAATTAAATGTTCTGCAAAATAACGCTCACCCCAACGCCAATCAATCAGTAAATCTTTTACCAGAAAGCTGGCAACAATCATGCGTAAACGGTTATGCATATAACCCGTTTGGTTGATTTGTCGCATCGCCGCATCGACTAGTGGGTAGCCTGTTTTTCCAGCACACCAAGCATCAAAATACTGTTGATTATTCGAGAATGATAAGTGATTAAATTGCGGATTAAAGGCATGACCTGATGCGACTTCTGGATGGTGGTAAAGAATTTGAAAATAAAAGTCACGCCAAATTAATTCATTTAACCAAGTATCTGCACCAGCATTACCCATCTGGTGTGCTGTTCTGGCTAAATGGCGGATTGATACTGTGCCAAACCGCAAATGAGTTGATAGATAAGAAACGCCTTTAACAGCAGGAAAGTCTCTGGCTGTTTTGTATTCAGCAATACGCGTTGTAAAGTCATCCAGCAATAACTTGCCACCAGACATTCCTGTTGGCAGTTGCATGGCAGTTAAGTTGGTTTTTGTAAAGCCAATCGCTTCCAAGCTTGGCAACTCAGTTGGAGCTATTTTAGCTAAATGGTGGATAAATGAGTCAACGGGATATGGACTTAAATAAAAGTCATCCAGCTTTTTCAGCACAGCATTACGGTAAGGTGTGAAAACACGATAAGGCTTGTTACTTAAATTGAGTATTTCATCTTTTTCAAAAATAACTTGATCTTTAAAACTGTGGTAATCAATGTTGTTGGCCTTTAATGCAGCTTTCACTTTTGAATCGCGTTCTATTGCACTGGGTTCATAGTCATGATTAACAAAAATAGCGTCAACGTTCAACTCAATGGCTAACTTGGGAATCATCTCTGCTGCTTTGCTATGCCGCACCAGTAAATCGCCACCTTGACGTTGTAAGGCTAATTTAAGCTCGCGCACGCTTTCCCAAATAAATTCAACGCGTCTATCTGCTTGATTAGTTAAAGCATCCAAAATCTCGGTATCAAAAATGAAGACACAATAAACGTTTTTTGAGGTTTTTAACGCGTGATAAAGCGCAGCATGATCAAAATCGCGCAAATCTCTGCGAAACCAAACCAGTGAGTTGTGATATTGCATAGTGTTGGCTGATTAATTATTCTCGGTGATAGGGATGATTTTGTATGACCGTATAAGCGCGATAAAGTTGTTCTGCTAATAGCACACGCACAAAAGCATGGGGAAGAGTGAGTTTGGATAATGACCAACAAAAATCCGCTTGTTGAATAAGCGCAGCGTCTAAACCATCTGCACCACCAACGACAATGCTGACATCGCGTCCCATCTCTTGCCAAGATTGCATCATAGCAGCCAGATCAATGGTTGTTTTTTCTTTGCCATGCTCGTCACAGGCAATCAGATAATCTTTATTTGCCACTTTGAGAATGCGTTCTGCTTCAGCTGCTTGCACGGCTGGATTTTTTTTACCATCAGAGCGTTTGTCTGGCTTGATTTCAATGATTTCAACACTTAACTCTCGTGGCATTCGTTTAATATATTCTGCACATGCCGTTTCTACCCAGTTGGGCATTTTATGGCCAACTGAGATAATCTTAAGTTTCATGTTAAAAAGCTTGGCTTCGTATTATGCTGAAGCGGAGTTTAATTTATCCGCAGTGACATGTTTAGCTTGTCCGCCCCATAATTGCTCGAGGTTATAGTAAGCACGCGTGGTGGGTATCATGATATGGACAATGACTTCATCCAAGTCAACCAATACCCATTCGCCTTCTTTTTCACCTTCAAGCCCACGTGGGTTATAGCCTTTGGCTTTCAGCTCTACGTAGATGTTATCGGCGATAGCCTTTGTTTGACGTGATGAATTTGCGCTGCAAATAATCATGTAATTGGTCATGGAGGTTAATTTTGTAACATCCAAAACAGTAATATCAAAACCTTTGATATCTTCGATTGCGTTTACGACCGCATCTTTCATTGCGATTAAATCTGACAAATGATTACCTTTAAAATAGTAGAGTTAGGCAGCTTGCGCTGGGATTTTACTTTTCAGTTCTTTGATACGATTAAAGTCATCAACATAAACAAGCGTTGGCGCATAGGCTTCTAACTCGATGGCATTATATTGCGCATAGGTTGCAATAATAACAATGTCATCTGGTTTTGCTTTATGGGCCGCAGCACCATTAGTCGAGATGATGCCAGAATGACGTTCGGCGCGAATCGCATAGGTGGTAAAGCGCTCGCCGTTCGTGACATTGTAAATGGCAATCTGTTCGTATTCACTAATATTAGCGGCTTCGAGTAATTCTTCATCAATCGCGCAACTGCCTTCATAGTGCAGTTCACTGTGAGTGACATGCA
>JBFJJY010000166.1:0-4442 GCA_041612055.1 Methylophilaceae bacterium
AACCCAAGCATGCAAAATGCAATTGAAAAATTAAAAGCGCAACATTGCAATAAGATCTTGGTCTTTCCTTTGTATCCGCAATATGCCGCTAGTAGCACAGCAGCTAGCTTAGACGCCGTTTGGCAAACATTGCTTAAAATGCGCAATGTACCTGCAATACGAACCATTAAACATTATCATGACCATCCTGCTTATATTCAGGCGCTAGCCGCTAGCGTTAATCGTTTTTGGCAAATAAATGGAAGGCCAGACAAACTCGTCATGAGCTTTCACGGCGTACCAAAATTTCATTTGATGAAAGGCGATCACTACCACTGTGAATGTCATAAAACAGGTCGTTTATTAGCAGAGGCGTTGAACTTAAATCAAGACCAATACCAAATCGCATTTCAATCTCGCTTTGGCAAACAAGAATGGCTAAAGCCTTATTTAGCAAGTACATTAGAAACGCTTGGTAAGCAAAAAATCAATCGTATTGATGTCGTTTGTCCAGGCTTTAGTAGTGATTGTTTGGAGACGTTAGAGGAAATTGCTATGGAAGGCAAAGAAATCTTTCAAAGCAATGGTGGCGGTCAATATCATTACATTCCTGCTTTGAATGAAAATGAAGCATGGATTCATGCCATGACTGCGATTGCATTAGAAAACTTACAAGGTTGGGTATCAACAGAATGGGATCATGAAGCCGCTCAACAGGCAGCAAAAGACACTGCCACTCGTGCAAAAGCTTTAGGTGCAAAACAATAAACGGTATAATCCCTCAATTGATGAATTTATTGAGCATTGAGGGATTTTTATGGTTGTGATTACGGGTGGTGCTGGCATGATAGGTTCTATGATTGCTTGGCATCTCAACACAAAATGCAATCAACAAGATCTGGTGATAGTGGATCACATTACACATGAATCGCAATGGCAAAATCTAGTTCATCGCCAATATGATACTTACTTAGACAAAGAGCAATTATTTGACTGGCTGTATGACAATGAGGACGTAACAGCCGTTATTCACATGGGCGCGATTAGTGCAACAACAGAGCGCGACTTTAACAAACTGGTCGAATCCAATATTCAATACTCGCAAGATTTGTGGCAATGGTGTGCAGAAAATCAAGTGCCATTTTTCTACGCCAGTTCTGCTGCCACTTATGGCGATGGTAATCAAGGTTATGACGATGCTTCAATTGAGAAGCTTCGCCCATTAAATGGCTACGGCTACTCCAAACACTTTTTCGACCAATGGGTTTTAAAGCAAGTCGCTGACAACAAACCCTGTCCACCCAACTGGGCTGGATTTAAGTTTTTTAATGTCTATGGCCCGAATGAATACCACAAAGAGCGCATGGCTAGTGTGGCTTTTCACACCTTCAATCAATTCAGTGAAACTGGCACCATGAAGCTGTTTAAAGGCACAAAAGCTGATATTGAAGATGGTATGCAAATGCGTGATTTTGTTTACGTTAAAGATGCGGCAGCAGTACTTGCACACTTTTACACCACTGCCATCAGTGGTCAACCAACGGCTAATGGTATCTACAATATTGGGACTGGCGAAGCACGTAGCTTTAAAGATTTAGCCATGAATGTAATGAAAAGTATGGGGCGTGAGCCACATATTACTTATATTGACATGCCGCTAGATTTGCAGGGTAAATATCAATATTTCACTCAAGCAACCATGCAAAAATTACGTGCCGCTGGTTATACCGCGCCGTTTCATAGTCTAGAAGAAGGCGTCAAAGACTACGTGCAACATTATTTAATGCAAGAGGATCAATACTGCTAATGGATTATATTAATTACCTAAAAGGTGAGCATCTTGCACATAGCGCAATGTTCAACGCACTTGAACCGATTTTTCCACAAATTAGTGATGTTGGCATTGCCATGCAAAATACCATTAAAGCGGGTGGAAAAATACTCCTAATGGGCAATGGTGGCAGCGCTGCGGACAGTCAACATATTGCAGCAGAGATTGTAGGTCGTTTTAAAAAAGAACGTAAAGGCCTGCCAGCAATTGCGCTAACAACCGACACCTCCATCCTAACTTCAGTTGGCAACGATTATGGTTATGATTATATTTTTGCACGGCAAATTGAAGCGCTCTGTCGTCCAGAAGATTTAGTCATCGGCATCACGACTTCGGGCAATAGCGCCAATGTGGTGAATGCTATGCAAGCAGCCAAAACCATTGGCGCAGTCACGGTTGGGCTAACGGGTGGAACAGGCGGTAAGCTCACGAGCATTTGTGACCATAATTTAATTATGCCGTCTAATGTCACGGCTCGCATTCAAGAAGCGCATATTTTTGTCGGTCATTGTTTGTGTGAAATTTTAGAATCAGACTAACTTGTCCTCAGATGCATACAACACAACAATTCAAAAGACTCATTCAATCATGTTCCAACATTTATTAAACACGGTTAAATCTTTTGGTAGTCAGCCACTGCATACACTGGTGATTGGCGACGTGATGTTAGATCGTTATTTAATTGGCAATGTTGGGCGCATTTCTCCTGAAGCGCCTGTGCCAGTTGTGCTATTAAACGAACAGAATGAACGCGCTGGCGGCGCTGCTAATGTTGCTGCTAATTTAGCCTTACTTGGCATTAAAACCCATATCATCGGCTGCGTAGGCAATGATGCAGAAGGTAATAGCCTTAAAAAACTCATCTCTGCAATTGATGTGGATACCAGCGGCATCATGAACTCTCAATACCGTCCTACGATTGCTAAAACGCGTATTCTAGGCGGACATCAACAAATGTTGCGCTTAGATCAAGAGAGTACAGCAACGTTTAATAGCGAAGAAAATGCACAACTTATCATAAGTATTGATGCTGCCCTTGCGCGGAAACCTAACATTGTCATCTTATCTGACTATGCAAAAGGTTTATTAAGTGAGTCTATTTGCCAGCACATTATCAACAGCTGTAAAGCACAAAAAATACCCGTATTAGTAGACCCAAAAGGTCTTGACTACACCAAATACAGAGGTGCAACCGCGCTAACGCCGAACAAAAAAGAAACTGCTGAAGCCTGTGGAACACAGATAGAAGACGTTGATTTAATCGGTAAAGCGACTGTATTGAAGAACAGTTTGAATCTAGCCTTTTTAGCTGTGACGCGCGGCGAAGAAGGCATTACGTTGATTGATCAGGATACACAGCACATTGCGGCCACTGCACAAAAAGTGTTTGATGTTTCTGGCGCGGGCGACACCGTCATTGCCACATTAGCCGCAGGCTTAGCCTATGCACTTTCGCCGTTAGAAAGTCTACAGCTAGCTAATTTAGCCGCTGGAATTGTAGTCGGCAAAGTGGGCACTGTGCCCATCACCCGCGAAGCGATAATAGAAGCACTTTCCTATCAACAAAATAACACTCAAGCACATAAGATTTGTGATGTTGCGCAGCTTATTGAGAAAGTTAATACTTGGAAAAAAACACAACAAAAAATTGTGTTTACCAATGGCTGCTTTGATTTGCTACACGCAGGGCATGTCACCTATTTGGAAGCAGCAAAAAAACGAGGCGATAAACTCATTTTGGGTTTAAACACGGATCGCTCTGTCAGTGCCATTAAAGGACCGACTAGACCTGTCGTCAACGAAAATGACCGTGCGCGCGTATTGGCCGCCTTAGAGTCTGTTGATGCCGTCATTTTATTTGACGAAGACACGCCGCTCAACCTCATCAACCTAATTAAACCGCATGTGATTGCTAAAGGAAGTGATTACACCGCAAGCCAAGTTGTTGGTGGTCAAGAAGTTGAGTCTTGGGGAGGTGAAATTGCATTGATTGATCTAGTCGAGGGTCGCAGTACGACTAACATTATAAAAAAGCTGAATAGCTAAGTGATTTATGTCATCTGAAAAAATCCTAGTGATGGGACCTTCTTGGGTCGGAGACATGGTAATGGCTCACAGCCTGTTTCAAGTGATTAAACAACAAGCTCCAAACACACAAATAGATGTGGCTGCACCAGCATGGACACTACCTTTGCTAGATCGCATGCCTGAAGTTTCTGCAAAAATTGCACTACCATTTAAACACGGCCAACTGGGCTTAATGGATAGGATTCGATTTGGTCGTCAATTAAAAAACAATGGTTACACACAATCCATTTCGCTCGTTAATTCGTTAAAGTCTGCTATTTTGCCTTTCGCTGCTGGCATTCCAAAACGCACTGGCTTTTTAGGTGAGATGCGTTATGGTCTTTTGAATGATATTCGTCCATTAGATAAAAAAATACTGCCTAAAACGGTAGAACGCTTTGTCGCACTAGGCTTAGCTCAAAATCAAGCTTTACCCGCCATACCGCAACCAACGCTATTAGCAAATAAAGCTAATGCGATCGCAGCATTACAACAATTAGGCATTTCGCTAACCAGTCATAAAGTACTTGGATTATGCCCTGGTGCTGAATATGGCGAGGCCAAA
>JBFJJY010000167.1:0-4430 GCA_041612055.1 Methylophilaceae bacterium
GAATCAGTCGGTTCGCAAGTGGGTGATGAGCTATTTGAAAATGGCGCTTTGGCCCTGTTAATCGTACTGGTGGGTATCGCGGGTTATCTAGCGATGCGTTTTGAATGGCGTTTTGCTATTTCTGCCATTATTGCCAACATGCATGATGTTGTCATTATTTTAGGCTTTTTCGCGTTCTTTCAATGGGAATTTAGCCTCACTGTATTAGCTGCCATTTTGGCAGTGCTCGGTTACTCTGTAAACGAATCTGTCGTGGTGTTTGACCGCGTACGCGAAAACTTCCGCAAAATGCGTAAAGCAGACACCATAGAGGTGATTGATAATGCGATTACTCGTACACTCTCTCGCACCGTCATCACACATACCCTAACATTGACCATGGTTGGTTCAATGTTATTCTTTGGTGGTGAAGTGTTACATTACTTTTCACTGGCATTAACTATTGGTATTTTATTTGGTATTTACTCTTCTGTATTGGTTGCTTGCCCTGTCGCATTGCTACTTGGCGTAAGCCGTGCCAACTTAATTGGAGACGTGGGCAACAAAAAAACCGGCAATCATGAAGAGGAAGTCACTGTTTAATTTAGTTGTTGCTTAATAAGCATTAACAGCGGCCCTTTTTAAGGGTAAACTAAACCTATCTAATCATGATTTAACAAGCACTTGGACAATATTCCTCTTTTATGGCAGTTTGGTGGATTAACCCTGCTGCTTGTACTATCGGCATTTTTCTCGATGTCAGAAACTGCGTTGATGTCAATCAACCGCTATCGTTTACGCCATTTGGTCAAAGAAGGTCATCGTGGCGCAAAACTCACGCATGCGCTGTTGCTGCAAACAGATAAGCTGCTCGGTGTTATTTTATTATGTAACAACTTTGTTAATACCGCACTTGCCACATTAGTCACGATTATTACTGTCAATCTGTTTGGTGAAGGTAAGCTGGCGCTGATGTACAGCACCATTGCCGTCACATTTGCTATTTTGATTTTTAGTGAAATATCTCCCAAAATCATCGCCGCAGCCTATGCAGAAAAAGTCGGGATTTTAGTCAGCTATATCCTTTACCCACTCCTTCGCGTGTTATATCCAGTGGTCTGGTTCGTGAATCTATTTGTCGAAGCATGGCTTAAATTACTGGGTATTAAAATTAACTTTGCTGAAGGTGTTAAATCGCTCAGTATGGATGAGTTACGTAGCATTGTGACCGATGCTGGTAAATTCTTACCGAATAAACATCGAACTATTTTACTCAACCTATTTGAGTTAGAAAAAGTTGAAGTCGATGACATTATGACGGCACACACGCAAGTGGAAGCCATCAATTTTGATGCTTCACTCGATGAAATATTAGAAAAAATTACCAATAGTCACCACACCCGATTACCTGTTCGCGAAGGTGATAATGATGAAATTTTTGGTATTTTACATATTCGAACAGTGTTAAATCAGCTACGTTTACATCAAAAGAGAGGTGGCGATGACTTCACTAAAGACTCGTTACGCGCAGTCATTAGCCCGCCCTACTTCATTCCATCTGGTACGCCTCTTTATACACAAATACAGCAGTTTCAAGAAAATAAAGAACGTATTGCCTTGGTTGTTGATGAGTATGGCGAACTAAAAGGACTCATTACACTGGAGGATATTCTAGAAGAAGTGATTGGCGATTTCACCACGCAATCTCCTAGCCGCATCGGCAGTTTTCACCAAGAAGAAGATGGTGGCTGGCTGGTGGATGGCAGCAGCTCATTGCGTGAACTTAACAAAAAATTAAAACTATCGTTACCATTGGATGGCCCACGCACACTCAATGGTTTAGTGCTAGAACACTTCCAAGATATTCCTGAAGCCAGCACCAGCTTTAAGATTGGCACTCACATCCTAGAAATCGTCCAAACACAGGATAGAGTAGTCAAAAGTATCAAAATCTTCCCTTAATCCTATCTTTTTTTAATCCCTATTCAGATTGGGCTTGAATTTTCTGTTATTTGGCTCAAAATAGAACTTAGAGCATTATTAAAGAAACGCATGGCCACAAAGCAACCCACAGGCGATCTTGCAATAGAACCAAGCAAAATTAAGACAAAATTGCCTAGTATGTATAAAGTTTTATTGAAGAATGACGATTACACTCCTATGGAGTTTGTCGTTGAGACAATTCAACGTTTTTTTAATAAAACGCGGGAACAAGCAACGGATATTATGCTCCAAGTACATACTAAAGGATCTGGTGTTTGCGGCGTATATCCAAAAGATATTGCAGAAACAAAGATGAACCAAGTACTAAAGAGCGCAGAAGAGTCACAACACCCGTTACAGTGTGTGATTGAGCCCGCGTAACCGCAGAAAAAGAGGATATACATGATTGCACAAGAATTAGAAGTCAGCCTACACATGGCCTTTATGGATGCTAGACAAAATCGCCATGAGCTCATCACTGTAGAGCATCTATTGCTGGCAATGATAGACAATCCAACAGCAGCTAATGTATTGCGTGCATGCGGTGCTAAGTTTGATGTCTTACGGGCAGAATTAAACCAGCATATTGCTGAACATACGCCGATTGTGAATGGTGAAGATGAGGTTGATACACAACCAACCCTTGGCTTTCAACGTGTCATTCAACGCGCTATGTTACATGTTCAGTCATCAGGCAAGAAAGAAGTCACTGGTGCGAACGTACTGGTCGCCATCTATGGCGAAAAAGACTCACATGCCGTCTTCTTTTTGCACCAACAAGGCATTACCAGATTAGATGTGGTTAATTTTATTTCTCACGGTGTAGCAAAAATGCCTGGCGAGAATGCCAACAGCACCGAAGGCGCTGAAACCACAACAGAAAATGAATCTAGCTCAAATAGTGCATTAGAAGCTTATACCCTTAACCTTAATCAAGAAGTCATTTCTGGCAGAATTGACCCATTGATTGGACGTGAGGCTGAGATAGAACGCGTCATTCAAACCCTTTGCCGTCGTCGCAAAAACAATCCTTTGTTGGTTGGCGAAGCGGGCGTTGGAAAAACAGCCATTGCAGAAGGTTTAGCGCATCGCATAGTCGAGAACGACATTCCTGAAGTGCTAGAAAATGCGACCGTATATTCATTAGACATGGGTGCACTGTTAGCTGGTACCAAATATCGTGGCGACTTTGAACAACGATTAAAAGCAGTAATGAAGCAACTTGAGCAAGAAGAAGGCTCTATCTTATTTATTGATGAAATTCACACACTAATTGGTGCTGGCGCGGCTAGCGGAGGTACATTAGATGCGAGCAATTTGCTCAAACCTGCTTTGTCTAGCGGCAAACTAAAATGTATCGGTGCAACCACTTATCAGGAATACCGTGGTATTTTTGAGAAAGACCATGCGCTTTCTCGCCGCTTCCAAAAAGTCGATGTTGTAGAACCCAGTATTGATGAAGCAATTGCAATCCTCAAAGGACTCAAATCGAAATTTGAGGAGCATCACAATGTTAAATACAGTGCAAGCGCACTTACCACAGCTGTAGAACTTTCTGCTAAATATATTAACGATCGATTCCTACCAGACAAGGCAATTGATGTGATTGATGAAGCGGGTGCAGCGCAACGCATTTTGCCTAAACCAAAACGCAAAAAAACCATTGGTAATAAAGAAATTGAAGACATCGTGGCTAAGGTTGCTCGCATTCCGCCTAAAAATATTTCTAATGATGACAGAAGCACATTAAAAACATTAGAGCGCGACTTGAAAGCGGTTGTTTTTGGACAAAACAAAGCCATTGAAACACTCACTTCTGCTGTCAAAATGGCACGTAGTGGCATTGGTCAGGGCAACAAACCAGTCGGTAGTTTCTTATTTAGTGGTCCGACTGGCGTTGGTAAAACAGAAGTGGCTAAACAATTGGCCTATATCATGGGCATTGATTTGATTCGCTTTGATATGAGTGAATACATGGAACGTCACGCTGTCTCTCGCTTAATTGGCGCGCCTCCAGGCTATGTTGGTTTTGAGCAAGGTGGCTTACTAACAGAAGCCATTACCAAACAGCCTTATTCTGTATTGATTCTAGATGAAATTGAAAAAGCGCATCCAGACATCTTTAATATTTTATTGCAAGTCATGGATCATGGTACGCTAACTGATAATAATGGTCGGAAAGCTGACTTTAGAAATGTCACTATTATCATGACTACGAATGCAGGTGCTGAAAGCTTATCTAAAGCCAGCATTGGCTTTACCAATTCCAAAGAAGTTGGTGATGAAGAAGCCGATCTTAAACGTTTATTCTCTCCTGAGTTCCGCAACCGCTTAGACGCAACTGTTTCCTTTGCACCACTTTCACAAGAAATTATTGTACGCGTGGTTGATAAATTCTTAATGCAGTTGGAAGACCAACTACATGAGAAAAAAGTGGATGCAACCTTTAGTGATGAGTTGAAATTACA
>JBFJJY010000168.1:0-4425 GCA_041612055.1 Methylophilaceae bacterium
AATTTGATGATGCTTTGCACGATTTGATTGCGATTATTCAAGCGCAACGACTAAAAACAGACACACAATTAAAACGCCACAGCGCGTTAATTCAAACACTGATTTAATTAAAGGATATTCACCATGGCACGTATTACTGTAGATGATTGTTTAGATAAGATTCCTAACCGTTTTCAATTGACGCTAGTAGCGGCTTATCGCGCTCGTCAAATTGCCAATGGTTCTGACCCATTAGTGAGTATGCATGGTTCTCGCGACAAGCCAACTGTGATTGCATTACGTGAAATTGCAGCCGGTAAAGTTGGTTTAGAGCTTTTGCATCGAAACTAGTCATATTAGTTAAGTCGTATGCCTAAAACCGCTAAACATTCATCAGCGGAACCCTTTTCAGAAGAGCTGCCGCTATTGCCCGCGGACAGCGAAGACTCACAGCTCACAACCTTACTAAGAGTATACTTATCCCAAGCCGAAATTGAGCAGGTTTGGGATGCGTATCGCTATAGCGATATTGTGCATCAAGGTCAGATGCGTCGATCTGGCGAACCCTATATCTCTCATCCAGTCGCAGTCACCTGTATTTTAGCTAAATTGCATTTGGATGTGCCAACACTGCTCGCAGCCTTATTGCATGACGTGGTAGAAGATTCCGAGGTTTCTAAAGAAGAGCTCAGTGAGCGATTTGGTAAACAAGTGGCTGACTTAGTGGACGGACTGACCAAATTAGACAAAATTGAGTTGCAAACAGCAGTGCAAGCGCAAGCTGAAAACGTACGTAAAATGTTGTTGGCCATGAGTCAGGATGTGCGTGTCATTTTGGTTAAGCTAGCTGATCGCTTGCATAATATGCAAACTTTAGACGTCATGAAGCCAGCAAAGCAGCGGCGTATTTCACAAGAAACCTTAGATATTTATGCGCCAATAGCCAATCGGTTGGGCCTGAATATTATTTACCAAGAGCTTGAAGATCTCAGTTTCAAATATATTTATCCCAATCGTTACAATGTCATTGCAAAGGCCATTAAAACTGCACGTGGCAATCGCAAAGAAGTGATTTCTAAAATTTTAGAGTCACTAAAGACGAAACTTGCTGATGCGGGTATTGAAGCAACGGTTGAGGGGCGAGAAAAGCATCTTTATAGTGTCTACAAAAAGATGATGAGTAAAGGCCTAAAATTGTCACAAGTAGGGGATATTTATGGCTTTCGGGTGCTGGTGAAAGATATGCCAACTTGCTATTTGACCTTGGGTAGTTTGCATAGCTTATATAAACCGATTCCTGGTAAGTTTAAAGACTATATCGCGATTTCTAAAGTGAATGGTTATCAATCCTTACATACCACCTTATTTGGCCCATTCGGGACACCTATAGAGGTGCAGATTCGCAGTTATGCGATGCACGATATTGCGCAAGCAGGTGTTGCTGCGCATTGGCTCTATAAAACCACCGATGCACATTTAACAAGGCTACAACAGCAAACGCATCAATGGTTGCAACGCTTAGTAGAAATTCAAACAGAGAGCGATGATAGTCACGAGTTTTTAGAGCATTTTAAAGTGGATTTATTTCCAGACGAAGTGTATGTGTTTACGCCAAAAGGCAATATTTTGGCTTTGCCTAAAGGCTCAACGGCAGTCGATTTTGCTTATGCGGTGCATACCGATGTGGGCAATTGCTGTGTTGCCGTTAAAATTAATCATGAGTTAGCACCATTAAGAACGGAAATGCAAAATGGTGATCATGTTGAAATTATCACTTCTGCATTGGCAAAACCGAATCCTGCATGGCTCAACTATGTGGTGACCGGTAAAGCCCGATCACATTTACGTCATTATTTGAAATCAATTAAAGTCACTGAGTCTACGCATTTGGGTGAACGTATGTTGAATACGGCCTTGAGAGCTTTACATGTTGAGCCAGCACAGGTTAAGCCCAAACAATGGCAAAAGGTCATGCGAGATTATGGTGCGCAAGATAAAGCGGAAATTTTGGCGGATATTGGCTTGGGCAAACGGATTAGTTTGATGGTTGCCCATCAGTTGATAGCCAGTGAGCATGAGCATGCTGAACCGAACGCACACAAGTCATTTGATAAAATCACCATCCGCGGCTCTGAAGGCATGGCGGTGCAATTTGCACAATGTTGCAGACCGATTCCTGGCGACCCGATTTTAGGCTTTATCAATAAAGATAAAGGCTTGGTGATTCATACCCACGATTGTAACGCAATCAGCAAGTTCAAATTGGATCCCGATAAATGGTTAGACGTTGAATGGGATGCGGATGATAAGCGCTTATTTAGAGTCGATTTACGCGTGGTCGTTGTAAACGAAAGAGGCATGTTGGCAAAACTGGCAGCTGGCATTTCAGATGCGGGATCGAATATTGATAATGTCAGTGCAGAAGAGCCAGATGGCAGTCAATATAGTACGATTAATTTTACGGTGCAGGTGCATAATCGCGTACATTTAGCAGAGTTGATTCGCAACTTACGTAAAATTCCTGATGTCGTTCGTATTAATCGCTTAAAAGGCAAATACAGAGAACAAAAAATTTAATTTGATGAAATAGAGAGTTGGTATAGTCAATCATGGCAAATAAAAAAATCATTCAAACAACACAAGCACCTGCGGCAATTGGGACGTACTCACAAGCAGTGCAAGTTGGTACAACCGTTTATTTATCAGGCCAAATCGGCTTGGATCCACAACGAATGGAATTAGTGGATGGCATAGAAGCGCAAGTGCGTCGTGTCTTTAATAACTTAAAAGCGGTGACTGAAGCCGCTGGTGGATCCATGGCAGATATCGTTAAGTTAAATGTATTTTTAATCGATTTAAACAATTTTTCGCTGGTGAATACTATCATGGCAGAATACTTTGCCGAACCTTATCCAGCGCGCGCTGCCGTGGGCGTAGCATCGCTACCAAAAGGTGCTTTGGTTGAAGCTGATGCAGTGATGGAGTTGAGTTAAGCTTGTTAATATTCAGTTAGCGCGATTGATGCAACTGTCAGAAATCAAGTCATTTTCTAAACCGCTGATAGCTAATCTTGCTAAGTTGGGTGTGTTTGAGAGGCAAGATTTACTCTTACATTTGCCACTGCGTTATATTGATGAAACCCGTATCGTATTGATCCGTGATTTGCGGTTGGGTGAGTCGGCGCAAGTACAAGGTGAAATCGTGCATGCTGAAGTAACATATCAGCCAAGAAAGGCCTTGATTGCGCGGCTTGAAGATGCCAGCGGACAACTGACTTTACGTTTTCTTCATTTTTACCCCAGTCAAATTAATGCGCTAAAAGTGGGTAGCCAATTACGGATCTATGGTGAAGTGCGACATGGTTTTTTTGGTTATGAAATGGTGCATCCGCAGTGCAAAGTAGCACGTGAGTCGGCGCCAGTTAATGAGCAATTAACCCCCATTTATCCAACCACAGCAGGTCTTACACAGCCAGCTATTCGTAAAGCGATTCAAACCGCCATGCGTGATGCGCAGTTGCTTGTAGAAACGCTGCCTACCTATGTTTATCAATCGCTGAATTTACCCGGTTTTGCCGCCAGTATTCAAGCATTGCATTATCCGCAACCAGATGTAGATTTAGCTGCGTTAGAGCAACACGCCACACCAGAGTGGCGCAGATTGGCTTATGATGAGTTGTTGGCGCAGCAGCTTTCTATGCGCAAACACTATGCCAAAAGGCGCAGTATTGATGCGCCTGAAATTGCGCTGTCACAAATATTAACGCAGCAGCTTCAGCGAGATTTACCTTTTGCACTGACGCAAGCACAGCATAAAGTCATTAAAGAAATTAGTCATGAATTAACGCAGCCGCACCCGATGCAGCGTTTACTACAAGGCGATGTTGGTAGTGGTAAGACGATAGTCGCTTGTATGGCAGCATTACAAGCGATTGAGCATGGTTGGCAAGTGGCATTAATGGCGCCAACTGAGATATTGGCTGAACAACATTACAAGAAATTTGCAATGTGGTTAGCGCCACTCAATATCAATATTGCTTGGTTAACGGGCAGTCAACATAAAAAGGACAGAGAAGCAGCACAACAAGCCATTGCCAATGGACAAGCGCAGTTAGCGGTTGGTACGCACGCTTTGTTTCAAGATGCCGTGCAGTTTAAAAAGTTAGGCCTCGCGATTATTGATGAGCAACATCGGTTTGGTGTGCAGCAGCGGTTGGCCTTACGTAAAAAAGGACAACCAGAGCCGCATCAATTGATGATGTCGGCTACGCCGATTCCGCGTACGCTTTCGATGAGTTATTACGCCGATTTAGATGTGTCGGTGATAGATGAACTGCCGCCCGGACGCACACCGATTGTCACAAAACTGGTTTCTGATCAACGTCGTGATGAGATTTTGCAACGCGTGCGTGAGGCTTGTCAGGCTGGTAGTCAGGCATATTGGGTC
>JBFJJY010000169.1:0-4415 GCA_041612055.1 Methylophilaceae bacterium
AAATTTCGGGAGATTCATAAGCGTTAATTAGCAAACTTTGTTGACTAGTCTGATAATCATTACTGCGCTTAAGAATCGCTTTGGCTAAGTTTATTTTATTTTTCCCTGAAGCCATTCTAAATCGCTGCCAAACCGCATTTTCATCAATCACACCTGCTGTCTGAAGTTTATCAAACAAGGCGTCACAATCACTTGGTTGATCATTTTCACTTAGCCACAAACGCTTTGCAGTGATTAAATCACTGCTGCTGTTTTGTGACAGTTGTGATTCAGCGTTAAGACATTCAACCGCCGTATTTTCTATGGGTTGATAGCGAACCAGCTCTTGGTTAAACAGCGTCCAATTTTGTTGCTTACCTAACTTCCTCAAAAATTCGGCACGCAACCGTTGCGAAAATGCATAATCTTCATGCTGGGCTAAAAAAGTGGCGATGCGATTGTTCTCAATGCCATCTAGTTGCAGCGCCATCAGCCAATACTGTGCATAAGGTGCAAGAATATGCTTTTCTGCTTGCAGTTGATTGGCAAACTCTGTTAATGCAGCCACATTCTCTTTGTCATAAGCTTCCCGTGCTTTGAGCACGTTAATATCTCCTGCACCATAACAAGCGCATGCAACAGACATTACCATGCAAAATACAAGACATCGGTTAACTAATAATTGACGCATATATTCCATTAAATCTTAATAACACGTGAAATCACAGTTAATAATATAAATAGAATGGCAAACCAAGCCACATATTTAAATAATTGTTTAATAGCGATTAAGTATTTTTTATTTCGAGAGACAACATAGGCGAGCACTAGCAAAAAAGTAGCAATGACAACTAAAGCGACTGTGATGCGGACAATTAACAATGCGGTCCCAGCTCCCTAATTAAAGTGTGGCATTAAATTGGGGGTGAAATACGCTGTCTGCTCTTTGAAACCAATTGGCGCCTCATTGATATCATCAAACGTAACAAATTCCCATGCGCTCGTATCCGCCAACAATGCACGTATTAATTGATTATTCAGTCCATGTCCAGATTTATAGGCGGTAAAAGCACCTAATAAAGGATGACCCAACATATATAAATCGCCGATGGCATCTAAAACCTTATGTTTTGCAAACTCATCCTCGTAACGCAAACCGTCGGTGTTTAGCACCTTGAACTCATCTAATACTATCGCATTATCCAAGCTACCTCCGCGCGCTAAACCGTTCGCTCGCAAATACTCAACTTCATGCATAAAGCCAAATGTTCGTGCACGGCTGATTTCACTAATATAAGAATTATCAGCAAAATCAATTTTCACATTATTACCAGAACCTTCAAATACAGGGTGCGCAAAATCAATAGTGAAATCCATTTTAAAACCATGGTATGGCTCAAATTTTGCCCACTTGTCTTGCTCGACAATTTCCACATTCTTTTTAATACGCATGAATTTTTTTGCCGCAGCTTGTTCAACGATACCTGCGGATTGCAATAGGAAAATAAAAGGTCCTGAGCTTCCATCCATAATCGGGATTTCTGAAGCATCCAGTTCCACAATGATGTTATCAACCCCTAAGCCTGCTAGTGCAGACATTAAATGCTCCACAGTAGCAACACGCGCACCGTTTTTCTCTAGGGCAGAGCACATGCGCGTATCACTCACTGCATCAGGCATCGCTTGTATTTCAGGCATACCTGGCAAATCAGTTCGCCTAAAAACAATACCAGAGTCGATTGCCGCAGGCAGAAGTGTTAGCTTCACCTTCACGCCATTATGCAATCCAACACCCGTCGCACTTATCTTTTTCTTTAGGGTTCTCTGTTTTAACACATATTTTCCTATCGTTCCTTGCGCTTCGGCACATTCACCGCAGCACTTTATCTGACTACCATATTAGCATAATCCTTTAATGCTAATCGTTCGTCAGGCGCAAACTAATCAGCCTGTTTACGCAAAAATGCAGGAATATCATATTCCTCAACACCGTTAGACTTCATTGCATCGACTTGCGCACGACGACTATTAGGACTAAACACTGCTGGCGCATCCTCTTCTTCAGCATACATAGGCATATTGTTTGTGCCATTTCGCACTGTAGTCATGACACGTAATTCCGGCTTTTGTTCACGCTTTGCGATTGAACCGTTTAAACCTGTTGCCACCATCGTAACACGCAATTTATCACCAATCGTTTCATCCATCACTGTACCTAAGATAACAGTTGCGTCTTCTGCAGTGAATGCTTTGATGGTGTTCATCACATTGTAATACTCTTTCATTTTTAAGCTGCTGCTAGCCGTAATATTCACTAAAACACCACGTGCATTAGCCAAATTCACATCTTCTAATAATGGACTCGCTACTGCTTGCTCAGCTGCAATCACTGCGCGATTATCGCCACTGGCTTCTGCAGAACCCATCATTGCCATGCCCATTTCGCTCATGACTGTGCGGACATCAGCAAAGTCCACATTGACTAAACCAGGACAGTTAATAATTTCCGCAATGCCTGAAACAGCATTGTGCAACACATCATTTGCTGCGCGGAAAGCTTCTAAGAACGGCACATCTTCGCCCAAGACTTCCATTAACTTCTCGTTAGGAATCACAATCAATGAATCTACATATTGTGATAATTCAGCTAATCCTTCTTCGGCAACTTTAGTACGTTTGCCTTCGAAAGCGAAAGGCTTGGTTACCACAGCAACGGTCAAAATACCCATTTCTTTGGCCACTTCGGCAATAATCGGTGCTGCGCCTGTACCTGTACCGCCACCCATACCTGCAGTAATAAATAGCATGTCTGCGCCTTCAATCATCTCAGCAATACGATCGCGATCTTCTATTGCTGCTTCACGACCTATTTCTGGCTTTGCTCCAGCGCCTAAACCTTTAGTAATATCTGAACCGATTTGCAAGGTTGTTGCTGCGCCACTTTTTAGCAAAGCTTGCGCATCTGTATTGGCACAAATAAATTCTACACCACCGACTGCTTTACTAATCATGTGATCAACTGCGTTACCGCCACAGCCACCGACTCCAATCACCTTAATCACTGCTTCTTGTGAATCTTTTTCCATAATTTCAAACATTATATATCTCCTTTTTTGCCTAAATGTTTGAGCCTATTTTCATAAGCTCTGCCCCTGTTGTTACTACTTAATATTTCAATATGACTACTTAAAAATTACCTTGAAACCAATCTTTCATTCGCTCAAAAACGCGCACCACTGAGTTAATTTCCATTTGTCCCGTCAATTCACGTTCAACCTGTTGCTTGCCCATTAACACAAGTCCAACACCCGTTGCATATCTTGGGTTATTAATCACTTCTGATAGCCCTTCTATATAGCGAGGCATCCCTAACCTTACAGGCATGTGGAAAATCTCTTCGCCCAATTCAATCATGCCACGCATCATGGAGGAGCCTCCTGTAATCACAATGCCTGAGGCAATCATTTCTTCCATGCCACTACGACGTAATTCCTGCAAAATCAGCTCATACAGTTCAACTACTCTTGGCTCAATCACTTCTGCCAACGTTTGCAATGACAGCTGTCTCGCCTCACGTCCATCCACACCTGGCACTTCTACTATTTCCCGCGGGTCTGCCAATTGACGCAATGCGCAACCATGTTTAACTTTGATATCTTCCGCTGACTGCGTCGGTGTGCGGAAAGCAACGGCAATATCATTCGTGACTTGATCACCTGCAATCGAAATGACAGCAGTGTGTCGAATAGAGCCACTTTTAAATACCGCAATATCAGTGGTACCACCACCAATATCCACCAAGCAAACACCAAGCTCTTTTTCATCCTCTGTCAGCACAGCAGTACTTGATGCCAACGGCTGCAAGATAAGATCACTCACTTCTAAACCACAGCGTTTAATACATTTCACAATATTTTGTGCCGCTGCTACGGCGCCAGTCACAATATGCACTTTGACTTCTAGCTTTAAACCGCTCATACCCATTGGCTCGCGCACATCATCCTGTCCATCAATGATGAATTCCTGCGTCAAAATATGGAGTATTTGCTGATCAGCAGGCAACGCAATCGCGCGTGCGGTTTCCACCACTCTATCCACATCCATCTGCGTCACTTCTGCATCTTTAATTTTCACCATTCCGTGAGAGTTCAGGCTTTTAACATGACTACCTGCTATCCCAGTGAAAACAGTATTAATTTTGCAATCAGCCATCAATTCTGCTTCTTCTATTGATCGTTGGATTGCTTGCATGGTTGAGTCAATATTGACAACAACGCCTTTTTTCAATCCTCTTGACGCATGCTGTCCTAGCCCAATGACTTTTGCTGTGCCATCTGGCAACAGCTCCGCCACTATCGTCACAATCTTAGATGTGCCGATATCCAACCCAATAATCAGGTTTTTACTTTCGCGCACTTTACTCATTTCCACTCCCT
>JBFJJY010000170.1:0-4396 GCA_041612055.1 Methylophilaceae bacterium
ATTAGTCAGATCAGCCAGCGAAGGTGTGCTGATGTTTATCATTGCGCTCATCATTTTTTTAGGGGCTGCTGTTTTAGGCATAGATGTGCTACCAGATAATGGGTTTGGGGTGATATATGCATTTGTGACTTTATGGTTCATGGGTTTGGGTGTTGGATTGCTCGTTTCAGTCCCGCGCACGATTGTCGCAGAGGTGGGTGATGTGGTCGGTATTTTGATGACGCCAATGTATTTACTATCTGGGGTTATACTGCCAATCGCCGCCGCGCCACAACCTTATCGAGATTGGCTAATGCTAAATCCAATCGTGCACAGTTTAGAAGTCATGCGACTATCATTTGCCTCACATTATGTGGGCGTTCCTGAGCTAGATGTTTTTTATCCCTTAAAGTTTGCACTGTTACTGATTTTGTTTGGTTTGATTTTACAGCGCATCTATAAGAAAAAAGTGATTCAAATATGATTAAGCTGCAAAATTTAGCAAAACGCTATCGCAATGACCTTGGTTATGAGAAATGGGTTTTTCAAGATATTAATTTAGAAATCGCGCAAAAGAACCGTGTCGGTATTATTGGGCGTAATGGCGCTGGCAAGTCAACTTTATTAAGACTCATTGCGGGAGCCGATTATCCAACACGTGGAGAGGTTAAACGAGAATGTAATGTGTCGTGGCCGCTTGGCTTTGCGGGAGGCTTGCCTGGCAGCATGACAGGCCGCCAAAGCGTAAGATTTGTCTGTCGAATTAATGGCATACAAGAAGATGAGATTGAAGAGCATTTAGCATATGTAAAAGACTTTTCGGAATTGGGTGATGCTTTTCAGCAGCCCATTAACACTTATTCGTCGGGGATGAGTGCACGTTTGAAATTTGCGATGTCACTAGTTTTTAAATATGATGTCTATCTTTCAGATGAGCTAGTGGCTGTTGGCGATGCTGGTTTTGTTCAAAAATCGAAACAAGCATTCAAAACAACACTAAAAGATGCAGGTTTAATTATGGTCGCACACGGAGAAGCAATGCTTAAAGAGTATTGCGATGCGGGCATCCTATTGCACGAAGGTAAAGCCCATTGGTTTGATCAAATAGATGACGCTTTTAAAGCCTACAAGGAAACACTACCAACATGATAGATGCACAACAAAATTCAAATCAAAATCCTGTTAAGCGTTTAATCGGTCTATTCAAACCACATCCATATCTAGCTTTTGTTACGATTGCTTCGATTGTTATGGGCGGATATTGGTTACTTATTGCCTCAGATCGCTATGTGTCTGAAGCCCATTTAGTCGTTCAGCAGACCAGTTTGCCCGGCGGACAAAGCATGGAGCTTTCAGGAATTTTGTCAGGGGTGCTTGGGAATAACAGTAATAGTGATCAATATATGTTGAGCGACTATTTATATTCAGTCGACATGTTAAAAAAACTAGATAAAAAGCTCAATTTAAAACAACATTATTCTGATCATAGTCACGATCTTTTTTCTAGGCTTTGGAATCAAGAAATTGAGTTTTTTCATCAATATTATCTGAAGCATACCGAAGTGTATCAAGATGCCGAAAGTGGCATTCTCTATATCAAAGCACAAGCTTATGATCCAAAAACAGCACAGCAAATTGTCAGCACACTGGTCGAGGATGGCGAGACTTTTGTTAATGGATTAGCGCATGAACTTGCTAATGAACAGGTTAAATTTTTAGAAGGTCAAATTGAAAAGATTAAAGCGCAAACAATCGTAACCCGTCAAAAATTGATTGACTATCAAAATGCCAATGGTGTGCTTTCACCGCAAGCCAATGCAGAAAGCATGATTGGGATACTGGCGCAACTAGAGGCAAAACGAATCGAGCTTGATGCACAGAGAAACGCATTACGTTCCTACCTTGTGCCTAATCATCCAAATATCATACAACTTGATCAACAAATTGCGGCGATCAATAGTCAAGCGAAAACAGAAAGAGCCAAATTGGCTGCTCCAACGGGTAAAACGTTAAACTCAAAGGTGGAAGAGTTTCAGCGGCTAGAGTTTGATGCCCTGTTTGCGCAAGAGGTCTATAAAACTGGATTAGCGGCTTTAGAGCGCGGTAGAGTAGAAGCTGCACGCACCATCAAAAAAGTGGCCATTCTGCAACAACCCACTTTGCCTGAGTATGCTAAACAACCACGCCGATACTACAATGCACTCATGTTTGTATTTGTATTTTTGGTTTTAGCAGGTATCGCACACCTCATTATGTCAATTATTAAAGAACATAAGGATTAATCGTCATGTATCGTCAGTTATTAACTGTTTGTTTGTTATTAAGTTTAGGATTATTTAATCAGCTTGTTTCAGCAGGCGGCATTATCGATCCATCCACGCTCAGTCCAGCGCAACTTGAAATGGCAAGAAGTTTGGGGATGACTTTACCTTTGTCGAGTCAAAATTTACCAAGTCAAAAAGACACCACAGCAACACCTAAGCCAACACCGCCTGTTATTCCTACACCACAAACAGAAGATCATAAAGCGAATGACTTAAGCAATGTGTTCGGTGCAAACTTGTTTACAGGTGCTTTTATCCGTGAGGGTTCTGCGCGGTTTAATCCAGAATATTTGATTCAAATTGGTGACACAATTAGTGTGCGCTTATGGGGTGCTTACTCATTTGATTCACTCATTCAAGTCGATAACAAAGGCAATATCTTTATCCCTGAATTTGGCCCTGTTAAAGTATTGGGTGTTCGCAATCAAGATATACAAAAATCAGTCGAATCAGCCGTCCGTAGTGTCTACCGTAATAACGTGTCTGTCTATGCGAGCCTTGCCGCGGCGCAACCCGTCAGGATTTATGTCGGCGGTAATGTCAATCGTCCTGGGCTATACGATGGCACCAGTTTAGATAGTGTATTAAATTTTATCGACAGAGCAGGTGGCATTGATACAGAGCGCGGCAGCTTTCTTAATATTCAAATTAAGCGTAATGAAAAAGTACGAGCCAACGTTAATTTATATGACTTTTTACTTAAAGGCATCATGCCACAAGTGCAGCTTACGGATGGTGATGTGATCTTTATTACACCAAGAGAAAAAACCGTGACAGTCACTGGCTTAGCAGAAAATGCCAAACGGTTTGAGTTTAATGACCCAGCGATTACGATTCATGATGTGGCAGAAATGGCTAAACCAATGGCCTCAGCTACCCATGTACGCGTGATGCGCAACACGGGCACAACTTTAAATGTTGAGTATTATGCATTAAGCGAGTCGGCGAATGTCAATGTAACAAATGGCGATGAATTAGAGTTCACCGCAGATAAAAGGCCAGGCACCATCACGGTTAGAATTGAAGGCGAGCATCAAGGGTTTCAGGAATATGTATTGCCTTATGGATCCAAATTTGGCGACTTAACTAAACATATTGAGTTATTACCAAGCGCAGATGTGTTTAATATTCAGCTTTTCCGTAAGAGCGTTAAAGATAGACAAAAGATGATGCTAGAAACGGCATTAAAAAATCTTGAAGCAAGCGTACTCACCGCACGTTCATCAACCAATGAAGAATCAAGACTGCGCAGAGACGAAGCAGAGCTGATGTTGCAATGGGCAGAAAGAGCAAGACTTATTGAACCAAGCGGCCAAGTGATTATTGCGCAAACGGAATCACGCGATAACTTATTGTTAGAAAATGGCGATATTGTGAGGATTCCTAAACAAGATGGTTTGATATTAGTCAGTGGCGAAGTCAACTTTCCTAATACCATCGCTTATGAGTCTAATTTGGCTATTAACGACTACATTAACAAAAGCGGTGGATACTCGCAGAGTGCCGATACCTCTAAGATTATCGTTGCCCACCGCGACGGTAGCTATGAGTAGCTAAAAGCAACTGGCTGGGCTAGTAGTCAACCAGCAGTCAATCCAGGTGATGAAATATTGGTGCTGCCAAAAGTACAAACTAAGAACATAGAAATTACCCGAGCCATTAGTACCATTATTTATCAAGTTGCCATCGCAGCTAGGGTTGTATTTGGTAATAATTTTTAGAAGCCATTTTTTGCTTTCAATCTAGATGAGTTTTGAAATAGCAGACTTAATTTTAAAATGGTTTCGAAATTTGGTTGAAGAGCATTGCTTCTCACAATAAAAATAATGAATAAGGAAAAAATTGACGATGATTAATATCATCTTATGTGGCGGAACTGGTACTCGGCTTTGGCCGCTAAGTCGAACCATGTTGCCTAAACAGTTTGTGCGATTGTTCGATGGAAAATCTCCGTTTCAAGAGACTGTGTTAAGAAATGCATCTTTGTGTTCGGACACGATGATTGTTACTAATCGTGACCACTACTTTTTAGCGGTAGATCAATTAGACCAAATAAAATCTGATGCTAACTCATTCTTAATTGAATCTGTTGG
>JBFJJY010000171.1:0-4387 GCA_041612055.1 Methylophilaceae bacterium
ATCATTAATTTGCTGTTTCTCTGCTTCGGTTAATGGGCGATAGGTGGTCTTACCTTCTGCATCCACGACTGGCATATTGTTAACAACCACAGCAACATTCAACCGTTTAATGCCGCCCATCGCTTGTTGTTCATAACGTACTGTTTTATCCACTTCAAAGTTAGTCGTGGTATTTTTTTGAGAGTTAATAGGCGCTACATTGACAGCTGCCGTTGTTGTTTCAGCACCTTCTTCTGTCTCAATTGGCGCAGTAGCATCTTCGGGTGGTTGATTAGACAACGCGCCTGGCACACCTGTTGCCCCATTAGGTCCTACTGTGCTGGATTCATTACTTTGCATACTGCGTACAGCAACATCAGTTGTATTCTGATTAGGTTTGTAGATTTCGGCTGCTTGCTCACTGGTAGAAAAATCCACTTCAACACTGGCTTCAGCACGCACATTGCTCGCGCCAACGATAGGTACGATAATGGATTCAACACGTCGCGCGATACTTTGTTGCAGCTCATCAATATATTTAAGTTGAGCTGGATCTAGATGCTTAGCACCTGGGTTTTTCGATGTATCAGAAAGTAAGTTACCATTTTGGTCGACCACAGTTACATTACTGGCTTGCAAATGTGGCACGCTACTCGCGACTAAATGCACAATCGCACTGACTTGGTTCGCATCTAAATGTCGACCAGCTAACACGTTTAGCAAGACAGATGCTGTTGGTTTTTGATCTTCACGTACAAAAACAGATTGCTTTGGAATTGCCAAGTGAATAATGGCTGATTCGACAGTATCAATTGCTTGAATGCTGCGCTCTAGCTCACCTTCTAAACCACGCTGAAAGTTAACCTGCTCAACAAACTGTGACACCCCAAATTTTTGTTTTTCTAACAATTCAAAACCAATATTACCGCCTTTTGGTAAGCCTTCAGAAGCCAGTTTTAGGCGCGCTTGATGGACTTGTGCTGCTGGCACTAAAATAGCGCTACCACTATCTGATAATTTATACGGCACATTCATTTTGTCTAACGCAGCGACAATGGCGCCACCATCTTTATCGCTAAAATTAGAAAATAAAACGCGATAATCAGGTTGCTGGCTCCATAACCAAAACACCACCATCACGGCAATCACCGCGGCAATACCTGCTAATAAAAATAACTTACTTCCAATTTGCTGTGGAATCATACTCGGTACGCTATTATTTAATCCTGCATCTGTTGCCATGTTTCTCTCCAATTAAGCTGAACCTTGTTTAATACCAATCTGTTTAATACCCATCTGGTTAACAACAATCTTGGTTTATCACCAATCAGGTTTAAGACCAATCATGCTTCACAACAAGGCGCAACCGCATTTGTGACTTATTCATGGTTATTATGCGGATAACTTTAATTTTTGAACTTCTGAATAAAGCACTTTTCCTCGTCTTATTTCGAAACTGCTAAAAGCAACAAAGTGATAAATTAGTCATAAGTCGAAAATTTGTTATTTTTGTTTAACAGGAGGTCATCATGAAAGCAGGCGGAATTGATTCAAGCCGAATAGAATCGATGCTAGCGCAGATGAAAGCTGCAGCACAGCGTCCGCAAGTGGGTGCCGCTGATGCATTAAAGATTTCTACAGGGTTAGAGCAACCTCAAAGCACGTCTAAAGTCAGCTTTTCTGATGCTTTAAAAGCATCACTTGATCAAGTCAATCAGACGCAACGTACTGCTGAAACGTTAAGCAAAAATTTTGTATTAGGTGACGATAGCGTTAGCCTTTCTGATGTCATGATTGCTGGTCAAAAATCGAATATTGCCTTTCAAGCAACCGTACAAGTCCGCAACAAATTAGTCTCTGCTTATCAAGATATTATGAATATGCAGGTTTAAAAATAACCTTTTTAAACAATTGGTTAAGTTAGGTCATGCTCTGCCTCACCCGATTCTAACCGATAGAGCCACGCCAAAATTTCGGCGATTGCTAGATACAACTCAGATGGAATATGCGCATCTAAATCAACTTGCATGAGCATAGATACAAGCTCTTTAGACTCGTGAACAAACACGCCTTTTTCTTGCGCAATATGAATAATATGTTCCGCAATCGCGCCGCGTCCTTTTGCTAATACACGTGGCGCAAAATCACCAGACTCATAAGCCAATGCCACTGCTTGTTGCTGTGCATGATAATTATGCATGGCGCTCTACTTCTTTTTCCTGAACACTACGATTAAGCGTTAAGCTTTCTAGACGTTGTCCATTGCTTTCAATAGCACTGGCTAGTGCAGGACTTTTTTCTTTGAGTAAGCGTAGCGCTTTTTCTTGTTCTGCTAAAAACTCAATACGCATACTGCCGTTTCTTAAGCTGATTTTTGCTGTTACTTTACCTAACTGTGGCAAATGCAAGGTCAAATCACTGGCAATGGCGGCCTGCTCATCCTCATTAGAATAAGCTGCACCCTGTTGATTCTGCCGATTTTCTATATAAACATCCCAATCCATCTGCTGTTTAGACCAAACTTCACCATGCCAAGATAAGCGCTGATGCTCCAGAATATGCAACTGCTGAGGCAATAATGATTGCATCATATAATGCAGCTTATTTTGTGGCTCTTGTTTCAGCTCAGCTAAACTGCGGTGACCTTCAACAAACTCATGTAAATGTGATTCATAAAACAAACCACTTTGACTAATCGCTGTTTTAAGCTCTTGTGCAACAACACTCGGTAAGGCTGGTGTTTGTGTTATGGGTGTTTGAGCAATGTATTTGCCAGCAATGCCTGCCGCTTCTGCTTGTTTTAAAGACTGGTTAATCAATTGTGCAGTCGCACTGACATCTGCGGTAGAAACAAGTTTTTGCAACACATCCACACCAGCTGCGGTTGCTACCATCTTGGCCGTGAGTGCTGCTTGTTGATTGGCTAAATGAGAAGCTCTAGATTCAAGCGACTGCACTTGGCTACCAATACTAGCAACTGCTGACAAAGCGTTTACTCTAGCAACAGGGTTAACACCCAACTGATGGCTTGATTTATCCATAGCATGATTTATATTCGTTGTTGCACCGCTTGCTGATTGCTTTTATTGAGCATACTGTTTAGCTTCATCATCCAAGGTGCCATTAAATCTCTAATCTCACGGTCATTGGCCAATATCAATTTAATGCATTTGAGCTTTCTTGCTTGCGCCTCGCCACTTAATGGCTCTAGGTCCGCATAATCTCTAATCTGCTCGTTGTAATTTGCGCAGCTGATTTCAAGCTCTGTTAAGTGATCCCAGTCTTGGTTTTTGGCCGCCTGCAACATTTGATTAGTCAGTTCAGCTACTGATTCATAAAGCGAACATATATTTTCGTAATGCATCATTACACCTTTTCCATATAAGCAACATCATTGAGCGCGACTGTTTTTTTATTACTTACCATTTTTGCAGCATCTGTTTTGCTAATTGCCACCCAAGCACCACGTAATTCTGTTAGGAGTTTAACGACCTCGTGAATCGGCTGTTCCACATTTTCAATATTTGCTTTGACCAACTGTCCTGTCATATAGGTATATAAAGCATCTAAATTAATGGTAATTTCACCACCTGCCTCATAATTCAAACTCATTTTTAAGCCAAGTTGAATAATCCTAATCGCCTTATAGATAAATTCGCCTTTGGTTTTGTAGTCGTTCTTTTTAATATATGGGATAGCAGAGTTGCAGGCCAATATTGCGCCGTCATATAACATCACAATCAGCTCAACTGGGTTAGCTGCATCAACACCTGATTCAATACTCACTTTTTGATATTGATTAATACTTTGTTGTGTTCCGAACATAATTTTTCCATTCACTCATTATGAATTACTATTTTTACTAAAAGCCTGACTGATAAAAGTTTGTTGTGCAGACATGCTAGCCAAGACTCTATTTAAATTACTAAACTGTGCTACGTAGCGTTTTTCTACACTCGCCAAACGTATCTCGCGCAGATCAATTTCATTAGTAATGGCTTTAATCGCATCACTGATATTGCTACTGCGAGAGGTCAATGTAATATTGATTGTGGTCGATGCCCATGCGTCTAATTTTGTTGCATAGCCTTCATCTGACGTAAACAGATTAGCCACATCGTCTAAATTATTGTTAATCGCATTGTTAAACACCGTTGCATCCAAGGCCAAACCAACGCCGGGCTTATTCGTTATACCAATGTTTGATAAGCTTGAAAATTCACCGCCAGATACCGTGCCGCTGATGATTGAAGTCATTTCACTGATCATTTGTCTCACGGCTGGATCTCCAGCTAAACTACCAGCCGCTTTTCCACCAGAAGCATAAGCAGATAAATTTTTCAAATCCGTCATTAATGCATTGTATTTACTAATAAATGTATTGGCAGCTTCAGTAATAGCAGCCGTA
>JBFJJY010000172.1:0-4379 GCA_041612055.1 Methylophilaceae bacterium
CATTTAAGGGGTACACAAGCCCGCTCAAGTAGCGGTTTAATGGGCGGAAACTCTCTTGCTATTTCATTACGCAAAAAGTAGGCGCATTGCAACACCAATGCAATAAACAGTAGAAAACTAATAAAACCGAAGAAAAAACCATGCTTACTGGGTTTTTTATCAGCACGTGTTTTATTGGTAAAAATAGCATCAACATTAACGGTCTCCGCTTCTGGTTGAGGCGCTGGCGGCGTTATTTGTTCTGTTTCGCTTGGCGGACTGATGAAATAATCAACGTCCGTCGGTTTGTTTTGCGGTGCAATCTGTATTGAATCTGCTGGTTTTGTTTCTGTTATCGTGTTTTGTGCATGCTCATCACTAACAACATTGTCTTTATTGATAGTGGATGGCTCTACTTCTTCGACAGCAGTATCAGCTAAACTGGCTTGGTATTCATCCGTGCTGGTAATATCATCGGTGACTTCAGTGAGTCTATTTTTCGCATTAAAAACATGCTCACAGTTTCCACATTGTACTTTGCCTCGATAGGCTTTAATAAGCTCATCATTCAATAAAAATTGGGTGTCACAGTTAGGACAAGCGGTAATGTAGTTCATTTTTTAATGCCAGTAAGCAGTATCCATGCATCTTTTTGTGTTGGAGCATCCATTGTAAACCATTCAGAATAACGAGCAATAAGGGCTTCGGTTTGTTCTTCTAAAATGCCAGACAATGCAATTTTACCGCCTGTTTTGCAATATTTGGCTAGCGCAGGTGCAAGCACCATTAATGCACTAGATAGAATATTAGCCACAACGATATCGAATGTTTGATTGCTAAAATCATTGGCATCATAGAATGCAATATCGTTGACAGCATTTTGTGCTGCATTAAACCGACTCGCAATCACCGCTTGCTCGTCAATATCAACGCCAACAGTGTTGTTAGCCCCCAACTTTTTAGCCGCAATCGCTAAGATACCTGAACCGCAACCATAGTCTAAAACATCACCCAAATCAGTTTGTTGCGTTAGCCATTCTAAACACAAATGGGTCGTTGGATGACTGCCTGTACCAAAAGCCAAACCAGGATCCAAAATAATATTGATTGCATCTGAATTAGGACTGGTATGCCATGTTGGTACAATCCATAAATTGTCCGTGATGTGAATCGGATCAAATTGCGCTTGTGTTGCACGCACCCAATCCTGTTCTTCTATGATTTCTGTCGCATAACTAAAGTGCGTCATCTGCGTTTCATCTTTCAACTGTTGTAACAGTTCTTCAATGTCGGCAGATGCATTTAGCATAGCGGTGACAATATTATGTTGCCAGATGCCTGGTGGCGGATCGCCTGGCTCTCCATAGATAGCCTGCTCAGCAATGGTTTCTGCATGCGCATCTTCAATGCTGGCAGAAAGCGCCCCCAGTTCCATTAGTGCATCACTAATGGTGTCCGCATTTTGATCGTTTGCTTGAATTTTAAGTAATAGCCAAGCCATTACTATTTACTCGAAATACCAAGTTTCTCTTCAAGATAATGAATGCTTGTGCCACCAAGATGGAATGCGGCATCAGCCATTAAGTCAGCATGCAACGCAATATTGGTTTTAATGCCTTGTACCGACATTTCAGACAATGCAATACGCATGCGCGCAATCGCTTGCTCACGGGTTGCACCATGTGTAATGAGCTTACAAATCATCGAATCATAATATGGAGGAACCACATAACCACCATAAGCATGGGTATCGATACGTACACCAGGTCCGCCTGGCATATGGAAACGGTCGATTTTGCCAGGTGATGGTACAAAATTATAAGGATCTTCCGCATTGATACGACATTCAATGGCGTGACCATTAAGCTGTATATCTTTTTGGCGAACAGTTAATTTTTCACCAAAAGCAACAAGGATTTGTTGTTGCACTAAATCCATACCCGTGATCATTTCGGTGACTGTGTGCTCTACCTGCAAGCGGGTATTCATTTCAATAAAAAAGAACTCACCGTTTTCATAAAGAAACTCAAAAGTACCAACACCATGATATTTAATTTTGCGGCAAGCTTCTGCACAACGTTCACCAATCTTGTCACGTAAACGAGGCGCTAGCAGTGGAGATGGCGCCTCTTCAATAATTTTTTGATGACGACGTTGCATCGAACAATCACGGTCACCTAAGAACACCGCATTCCCAAACTTATCCGCAAGCACTTGAATTTCAATATGGCGTGGATTCTCTAAATACTTTTCCATATAGACAACAGGATTACCAAAGGCGCTTTGTGCTTCGGCTTTGGTCATATTCACTGCGTTAATCAAAGCGGCTTCTGTGTGTACAACACGCATACCACGACCACCGCCACCGCCGGCGGCCTTGATGATGACTGGATAACCAACTTTTTTAGCCGTTGCGACAATAGTCGCAGGATCATCTGATAACTCACCATCAGAGCCTGGCACGCAAGGAATTCCTGCTTTTTTCATTGCCTCTTTGGCTGATACTTTGTCGCCCATCAAGCGTATCGTTTCTGCTTTGGGACCAATAAAAGTAAAACCACTTTGTTCTACACGCTCTGCAAAGTCCGCATTTTCAGATAAAAACCCATAACCAGGATGGATTGCTTGTGCGTCGGTCACTTCAGCAGCGCTGATGACAGCTGGAATATTTAAATAACTGAGATTAGAAGCAGCAGGACCAATACAAACAGATTCATCTGCAAGCTTGACATATTTCGCTTCTCTATCGGCTTCGGAGTGAACAGCAACGGTCTTAATGCCCATTTCACGGCAGGCGCGTTGCACACGCAGCGCAATCTCACCTCGATTTGCAATTAATATTTTTTCAAACATGCGTTAACCAATCACAAATAAAGGCTCACCGTATTCAACTGGTTGGCCATTTTCAATTAATATTTTCTTCACTACGCCTGCCTTGTCACTTTCGATTTCATTCAACAGCTTCATGGCTTCGATAATACAGAGCGTATCGCCGACTTCTACCTTGTCACCGACTTCTACAAAAGAGTTGGCTTCAGGTGAGGATGCACGATAGAAAGTGCCAACCATAGGCGATTCAACCACATGTCCCTGTACAGCTTCTGGCGCTGCTTCTGCAGTTGATGGTGCTGGTGCAGCAGCAGATGGCGCTGCTACTTGTGCGGCTGGTGCAGCATAATGTATGGCTTGGGGAGGCATTTGTTGCGAGACACGGCTAATGCGTACTTTTTCTTCACCTTCGGTCAGCTCTAGCTCAGAAATGCCTGACTCCTCAACTAAATCGATTAGTTTCTTTAATTTACGTAAATCCATGGTAACTCCTCAAATAAACTGATTTTTATATTTCGCTATTTAGTCGACTAATTGCAAAACGTAAAGCAGCATCATAACCATCGGCGCCTAAGCCGCTGATGACGCCTACTGCGATATCGCTAAAATAAGAATGATGTCTAAAACTTTCACGTGCAAACACATTGGATAGGTGCACTTCGATAAATGGAATGCCCACAGCAGAGATTGCGTCACGAATAGAAACGGATGTGTGCGTAAATGCAGCAGGGTTGATAATGATGAAATCAACCTTTTGTTCCGCTAACTGTTGAATTTTTGTGACAATATCGGCTTCCGCGTTACTTTGATAGGTTTCTAACGTAATGCCAGCAGCTTTTGCTGTTGCCTGCAGATGTGTATTAATGCTGTCCAATGTTGCATGACCATAATGCGCTGGTTCACGCATACCAAGCAGATTAAGATTAGGTCCGTGCAGCACGAGAATTGATTTTGCTGCCATTTTCTATTGCCTTACCACAAATGGATTAATATTCATAAAGCGCAAGTTTGCCGAAGTTAAGCTATTTTGTCCAGCTTATTTACAACATTTCAACGAAGTTAAATAACAACGTTGTGTTGCAGTTCTATGCTAACAGATTGAATAGTAAAGTGAAATGTTACGAGATTAATTTAACAAGTGCTTCCTCTAAAAGCGCCTTAGAAATACGTCCAAAGTAGGTATTAGTGATTGTACCATCTGGTTGAATAATAACAGTAAAAGGTAACGCGCTTTTATTATTGCCAAGGTTAAATGCTAAGTTGCCGCCAGTCTCTTCTGCGGCTAGTAGAGGATAGCTAATTTGATTTTCTTTTGTAAATTCTTTAACTAAACCGACTTCATCTAACGCAATACCAATCACAATCACGTTTTTGTCTTGATATTCTGTATTCAGTGCAGAGAGCTCTGGCATTTCTTCGCGGCAAGGTGGGCACCATGTTGCCCAAAAATTAAGCACAATAATCTTGCCTTTCCATTGACTCAGTGGCTGAGGGACGCCATTTTCGTTAGGCAGTGAAGTATCAAAGAGTTCGGTTGTTGATAAGGCGGTGTCATTTTTGCCCATTTTTTC
>JBFJJY010000173.1:0-4378 GCA_041612055.1 Methylophilaceae bacterium
AAAAAAAACGTATTCGTAAGAGTTTCGCTAAAAGAGAAAGTGTGCAGGAAGTACCTTACTTACTTGCGATGCAATTGGAGTCCTACAAAGCTTTTTTACAGGCAGATGCTTCACAGGACGAGCGTAAAAATACAGGCCTAGAATCGGCTTTTAGTTCAGTATTTCCAATCGAAAGTCATTCAGGTAATGCCCGCTTAGATTATGTCAGCTATCAGTTGGGTGCTGAACCATTTGATGTGAAGGAGTGCCAACAGCGAGGTTTGACTTATGCTGCGCCGATTCGCGTTAAAGTGCGTTTAACGATTATGGATAAAGAGGCTTCTAAGCCGACGGTAAAGGAAGTGAAAGAGCAAGAAGTCTACATGGGCGAGTTGCCTTTGATGACGGAAAATGGCTCATTTGTAATTAATGGTACTGAGCGTGTGATTGTTTCTCAATTACACCGTAGTCCAGGCGTATTTTTTGAGCATGATAGAGGTAAAACGCATAGTTCAGGTAAATTGTTATTCTCTGCGCGCGTGATTCCTTATCGTGGTTCATGGTTGGATTTCGAGTTCGACCCTAAAGATTACTTGTACTTCCGAGTTGATCGTCGCCGTAAGATGCCAGTAACAGTGCTGTTAAAAGCGCTAGGTTTTATGCCAGAACAAATTCTAGAAGCATTCGGTGATACGGATACTTTCCATATCGGACCTAAAGGTGTTGAGTTTGCCCTAGTCCCTGATCGTTTGCGTGGTGAAGTCGCCAAATTTGATATCACTGATAAAAATGGTGTAGTGGTTGTTGCTAAAGATAAGCGCATCACAGTTAAGCATATTCGTGAAATTGAAAAAGCGGGTATCAACACTATTACAGTGCCGATGGAGTTTATGTTGGGTCGTGCCATCATGAAAAACATCATTGATACAGAAACAGGCGAAGTAATTGCTAACGCGAACGATGAAATCACTGAAGAATTATTTGAAAAATTAGTTGAAGCTAAAGTCAAAACAGTTGATACGCTTTACTCTAATGACTTGGATCATGGTGATTTTATTTCACAAACATTGCGTATTGATGAGGTGCCAGACCAATATGCTGCACGTACGGCGATTTATCGTATGATGCGCCCAGGTGAGCCACCTACTGAAGATTCAGTTGAAGCATTATTCCAAGGCTTATTCTTTAATCCAGATCGTTATGATTTATCTGTTGTTGGACGCATGAAGTTTAATCGTCGTGCTTACCCAACAAAATTAGAAGACCGTACCGCAGATTGGATGAAACGATTCTATGAGCGTGTTGGTCCACAAGGTGATACCGGTGAAATGATATTATCAACAGATGATATCTTGGCTGTTATTGGCGTGTTGCTAGAGTTACGCAACGGCCATGGTGAAATTGATGATATTGATCATTTGGGTAACCGTCGCATCCGTTCAGTCGGTGAATTAGCTGAGAATCAATTCCGTGCAGGTTTGGTACGTGTAGAGCGTGCTGTGAAAGAGCGTTTAAGCCAAGCTGAGTCAGATAATCTGATGCCGCATGATTTGATTAATGCGAAACCAGTTTCAAGTGCGATTCGTGAATTTTTTGGCTCTAGCCAACTATCACAGTTTATGGATCAAACGAATCCGTTGTCAGAGATTACGCATAAACGTCGTATTTCTGCATTAGGACCAGGTGGTTTGACACGGGAGCGTGCTGGTTTTGAAGTGCGTGACGTACATACAACCCACTATGGTCGTGTCTGTCCGATTGAAACGCCAGAGGGTCCAAACATTGGTTTGATTAACTCGCTAGCTTTGTATGCGCGTACGAATGAGTATGGTTTCTTGGAAACGCCTTATCGTCGCGTCGTTGATAATAAAGTATCGAAAGAAATTGATTTCCTTTCTGCTATTGAAGAAAGTGAATTCATGATTGCGCAAGCAAATACAGAGCTTGATGCCAAAGGTGGATTTAAAGAGGAAATCGTTTCTTCACGTTATCAAAACGAATTTACAATGGCACAACCAGATAGCGTCCAATACATGGACGTTGCACCAGGTCAAATTGTGTCAGTTGCAGCATCATTGATTCCATTCTTGGAGCATGATGATGCAAACCGTGCCTTGATGGGTGCCAACATGCAACGTCAAGCGGTTCCTTGTTTGCGCGCTGAAAAAGCGGTAGTGGGAACAGGTATCGAGCGTACAGTAGCAATTGACTCGGGTACCATCGTGCAAGCAACACGTGGTGGTATTGTTGACTATGTTGACTCAAGTCGTATCGTCGTACGTGTGCATGATGCCGAAGCAGTAGCTGGTCAAGTAGGTGTTGATATTTACAACTTAACTAAATATACACGTTCTAACCAAAATACCAATATTAACCAACGTCCATTAGTTAAAGTGGGTGACAGTTTAAACCGTGGTGATGTGATTGCCGATGGTGCTTCTACTGATATGGGCGAGTTGGCGCTAGGTCAAAACATGCTGGTTGGCTTTATGCCATGGAATGGTTACAACTTTGAGGATTCCATCTTAATTTCAGAGCGCGTTGTTGCAGATGATCGTTACACTTCAATCCATATTGAAGAACTGTCAGTTGTTGCACGTGATACAAAATTAGGACCAGAGGAAATTACGCAAGATATTTCTAATCTGTCAGAGCGTATGCTTGGCCGTTTGGATGAGTCAGGTATTATTTATATCGGTGCTGAAGTTGAAGCGGGTGATGTCTTGGTTGGTAAGGTGACGCCAAAAGGTGAGACACAACTAACCCCAGAAGAAAAATTGCTACGTGCAATTTTTGGTGAAAAAGCGTCTGATGTGAAAGATACCAGTTTGCGTGTCCCATCAGGTATGACAGGTACAGTCATTGATGTGCAAGTGTTCACGCGTGAAGGTATTGATCGCGATGCACGCGCGCAACAAATTATTGATGATCAATTAGGTCATTATAAACAAGACTTAGCTGATCAAATGCGTATTGTTGAAGATGATGCATTTGGCCGTATTCGTCGTTTAATCGAAGGTCAAGTGGCGACTGGTGGTCCTAATAAACTGAAAAAAGGCGATAAAGTGACTGCAGAGTATTTGGATGCAGTGGGTCGTTATGATTGGTTTGACATTCGTTTGGCAGATGAAGATGCTGCGCGTCAACTAGAGCAATTGAAAGATGGCTTAACGACTGCGCGTGCTAATTTTGACAGCAAATATGAAGAGAAAAAACGCAAATTAACACAAGGTGATGAATTGCCTCCAGGCGTACAGAAAATGGTTAAAGTGTATTTAGCTGTTAAACGCCGCATTCAGCCGGGTGATAAGATGGCTGGTCGTCATGGTAACAAGGGTGTTATTTCAAAAATTGCACCAGTAGAAGATATGCCGCACATGGCTGATGGCACGCCAGTGGATATTGTGTTGAACCCATTAGGTGTTCCTTCTCGTATGAACATTGGTCAGATTTTAGAGGTTCACTTAGGTTGGGCAGCTAAAGGTTTAGGTATGCGCATCACTGAAATGCTGGAAGCAGAAACGAAAGTAGCTGAAATCCGTCAATTCTTGAATAAAGTGTATAACAATAGTACAGGTAAGAAAGAAGATATCGACTCTTTATCTGACAGCGAAGTGATTGAGCTTGCGCATAATCTAAAACGTGGCGTGCCTTTTGCAACACCAGTATTTGATGGCGCTGCAGAGTCTGACATTAAAGAGATGCTTGACTTGGCTTTCCCAAATGATGATGAGCGTACTAAACAGTTGCAATTCCATGCTGGTAAAACGCAAGTTAAATTGTTCGATGGTCGTACAGGCGATGCATTTGAGCGACCAGTGACTGTTGGTTATATGCACGTATTGAAACTACATCACTTGGTTGATGACAAAATGCATGCACGTTCAACAGGTCCTTATAGCTTGGTGACACAACAACCATTAGGCGGTAAAGCGCAATTCGGTGGTCAGCGTTTTGGTGAGATGGAGGTTTGGGCGCTTGAAGCTTACGGCGCAGCTTATACCTTGCAAGAAATGCTCACTGTGAAGTCTGATGACGTTAACGGGCGTACTAAGGTGTATGAAAATATTGTAAAAGGCGAACACAAAATCGAAGCTGGCATGCCAGAGTCATTTAACGTGTTAGTGAAAGAAATCCGTTCACTTGCTATCGACATCGATTTAGATCGCAACTAATTTTATTTCATGCGCCTGCGGGCGCATTAGAGGAGAAGTCAAATGAAAGCGCTATTAGACTTATTTAAGCAGGTTACGCAAGAGGAAGAATTTGACGCGATTAAGGTCGCGTTGGCCTCACCTGAAAAAATCCGTTCATGGTCATATGGTGAAGTTAAAAAGCCAGAAACCATTAACTATCGTACATTCAAGCCTGAGCGTGATGGGTTATTCTGTGCAAAAAT
>JBFJJY010000174.1:0-4376 GCA_041612055.1 Methylophilaceae bacterium
CTCTGCATAGTATTGAGGGTATCGCGGTTGTTTATCTGGGTCAGCATAACCATCTGGATAAATTGGCAAGCCTGTTTGCAAATCATACTTATCTGTCGCCGTTAATGTGTGCAATAACTCATGGGCAGTAATCACTAAATTCTGCTGAGCATAGCCTCTGTCTCCAAATAAATTAACACGTCCAATACGCCCCTTATTAAGGGCAGTAGAATGTGCTAATTTTTCATGCTCATTCACATCATAGAATAGTAAATAAAGGCGAATATCAGGCGGTACAGGCACAGCAGGACTATTGTTCCAAGCAAACCAGCGGAAACTAAGGCTCCACAACATGGTTTGAAAAACACTGCCATCAGCAGGTGGTGGCGGTGGCACTTGTTTTACAGCATCACCTAACTCAACGGCAACAGGGCGATGCATGTTTAGACCATAACGTTCAGTCTCTTCCGCAAAAAAGCGCTCCATCGGCTCAAAATCAGCTTGCGTTAATGTCGCTATATAACGTGAAACACGTTCGCTGCCATCCGCATTCACTGGATAAAGTGCAACATAAAAATTATCTTGCCACTCTAAATCTGCCTTATCTAAGAACACTTGCTGTATGACAACGCCCAAAATAAGCAATAAAATACTGATTCTTAACAGCTTCCACATGGTTTTAAGCCACTCTATCCTGTTTCATATTAAAATGTATAACATACTGTACATTACGATAATAATGTAACTCTCTGATATAAAAAAACAGATATTAAAAAGTCTTATGCAAAAAAATAAATCCTTAGTCTTGGGTATTACTGGTGGCATCGCCGCTTACAAAGCAGCAGAATTAGTACGTCTATTGATTAAAGCTGATATTGAAGTTCAAGTGGTCATGACAGAAGCAGCCACCAAATTTATTACCCTAATGACGATGCAAGCACTGTCTGGCAAACCTGTCTATGTTGGTATGTGGGATAGCAATATTGATAATGGTATGCCACATATTGAATTGAGCCGAGAAGCCGATGCGATTTTAATTGCTCCCGCTTCTGCAGAATTTGTTGCAAAACTATTGCATGGTCGTGCAGATGATTTACTGTCTACTTTGTGTTTAGCCCGCGATTGCCCGCTACTTGTTGCACCTGCAATGAATAAACAAATGTGGGAAAACCCAGCGACACAACGTAATTTTAATCAACTAAGATTGGATAACATTGCAGTGCTCGGGCCTGGTAATGGCCAACAAGCCTGTGGAGAAACTGGCGATGGGCGCATGTTGGAAGCAGCCGAATTATTAGCGCATATAGAAGCGCATTTCACACCTAAGATATTGGTTGGAAAGAAAATATTAATCACAGCAGGGGCGACATTAGAAATGATAGATCCAGTACGTGGCATCACTAATTTAAGCAGCGGCAAGATGGGCTATGCCTTGGCGCAAACAGCAGCCAATATGGGAGCAGAAGTCACGTTAATTAGTGGTATTAGCCATTTACCAACACCAATTAATGTCGACATCAAGCATGCAAACAGTGCAGAAGTCATGCATCAAACAGTCATGAGCCATATACCACAGCAAGATATCTTTATTGGTGTTGCTGCCGTTGCAGATTATGCGCCTCAAGAAACCTCAACACAGAAAATGAAAAAAAATACCGAATCACTCACCCTAAACCTAAAGCGTAATAGAGATATTTTGGCCGATGTCGCAGCGCTGCCCAACCCACCTTTCTGTGTTGGATTTGCGGCAGAAAGCGAAAATGTCATTGAATATGCCTCTCAAAAACGCATCGCTAAAAAAATACCGTTAATTGTCGCAAACGAAGTCACTTCTGCTATGGGTAGCGATGACAATCAAGTCACGCTTATTGATGATAATGGCATTCACCCATTGCAGCGAACCTCAAAAGTAAATATTTCGATAGAAATCCTAAATCACATTCAGAGTATGTTGTAATTTTAACCATTATTAAACTATGGTTTTTTAATGAAAATGATGAAGGCGAATTTGCTTAGATTCAGTAGAATAAGCGCCTTTCATTCTTATAAAAATTACAATCATGGCTCATCACGCATTTAAAATAAAATCACTTACATTAGCAATTATTGCTTACATGGCACCTCAAATTAGCTTTGCTGAAGATGACACCGAAAACACCATGCGTCTTTCACCTGTTGTGGTCACAGCAACACGCGTAGAACAAGATAGCTTCGATTTACCTGTTGCAATTGATGTCGTCACTAAAAAAGATATTCAAGACGGTCAATTACAAATGACGTTATCAGAAAGCTTAATTCGTGTCCCAGGCATCACTGCACAAAACAGAAATAACCAAGCACAGGACCCACAAATATCTTCCCGCGGGTTTGGATCGCGCTCAGCATTTGGTGTGCGAGGAGTAAGAGTCTATGTGGATGGAATTCCGCTCACCATGCCAGATGGCCAAGGCCAACCAGGCGTTGTAGATTTATCTGCAATCAAAAGCGTCGAAGTGATGCGCGGTCCATTTTCCGCCCTCTACGGTAACTCTTCTGGTGGTGTCATACAAATGTTCACAGAAGATGCGCCAGAAAAACCTGAAGTAGGTGGCACTATTATGTTTGGTAGCTATAACACCAAACGACAAATTCTCAATGCTACCGGCACAGCAGATGGAGTTGAGTATTTATTCAACGCCTCAAATTTTGAGACTGATGGTTACAGAGAACACAATTCTGGTAAAAAAGAGCAAGCAACTGCTAAGTTTAAATTTCATCTGAGTGATGATACAAAACTGACCACATTAGTAAATTGGTTTGATCAAACCGCACAAGATCCACTGGGATTAACTAAACAAGTTGCACAATCTGATCCAAAAAGTGCAGGCGTAGGTGCTGTTACGTCAAACACACGTGTTTACAGAAGTCATACACAGGTTGGTTTTAACTTAGACCACAAACTCAATCAAAAAAACTCTATAAACGTGATTACTTATGTAGGCAATAGAGAAAATGAACAGTATTTATCTTTACCTTCAAACCCTCCGGTCTTGGCTAATGGTCGAGCCAGCGAAATATCTCGAGAGTTTTGGGGTGCGGATTTACGCTGGAACAATCAAGGCAAAATAGCTAACAAAGCTTACTCTGTTTCATTGGGCATAAATTATGGAAAATCATCTGATGATCGATTAGATATTAATGCCGATAATGGTATAAAGCGTGTAGTTGGATCACCATTTAGTCTAAACCGCAGTGAAGAGAATATATCAACAAACTTTGATCGCTATATACAAGGTAAATTATCTGCAACTGACAACATTGATATTCATGCGGGTTTGCGTAGAACGAAAGTTAAACTGACTATTAAAGATAAGTTTATAACTGGGACAAGTTCCAACGGAGACAATAGTGGCAACGTGCAATACAACAAAACAACTCCTGTCATAGGTGCGTTATGGAAAGTTAATCCTCGACTAAATCTTTACACCAACTACGGCAAAGGGTTTGAAACGCCAACTTTTATAGAGGCTGGCTTTAACTCTGTCTTACCAAACGCAACACCAAACCTCGACTTAAAGCCAAGTGAAAGTGAAAATTTTGAAATTGGAGCAAAAGCCTTTATCACAGATGACACTCTCGCCAATTTAACTTTGTTCTATGTTAAGACCAGCGATGAAATTGTAACAAGCCAAAGCGCAGGCGGTCGAAGTGTGTTTACTAATGCAGGTAAAACCAAACGTAATGGGATCGAACTATCAGTTGACTCTAAATTTGACCATAATATCTCAACTTATCTTGCATACACATTCCTCAACGCTGAATTTGACTCCACATTCAACAGTGCATCAGGCACTGTTGAATCAGGTAATCGTATCCCTGGCACCTATCGTAGCCAGATTTATGGCGAAATCGCATGGAAACATGCTCCGATAGGCTTTTACTCTGCTTTAGAAGGTCGTTACAACAGTAAAGTCTACGTAGACGATAGGAACACGGATACAGCGCACTCATATACCGTATTTAATCTGCGTGCTGGTTTTGAACAGAATTACGCAAATTGGAGCTTTAAAGAATATCTACGTATAGAAAATATGTTTGATAAAGACTATATCGGCTCTGTTCGCATTAATGATGGTAATTTACGTTACTTTGAACCTGCAACCAACAGAAACTACCTGTTGGGATTAAGCGCCCACTACAAATTTTAAGCGCTCCCTTTAAAAAGCCAGCAACTAGCTGGCTTTTATTGCATAGTGATTTTCAATCCTATTTAGTGTTTAATGTCACTTTCAAATCAACACAAAGAAACTGTTATGTCTATCAATGTCGATTTAAAAATTCTCGATAACCGCATTCGCAATATGATGCCTAGCTATGCCACCAAAGGTTCAGCTGGATTAGATTTACGGGCGTGTACC
>JBFJJY010000175.1:0-4373 GCA_041612055.1 Methylophilaceae bacterium
AGCCATATCGTTTTTATATGGCGAGTTCCGCAGACGCCTTGCTTGCTGAGTAGCGCAGGGAAGCCGAAGGGCGTTTCAACCGACTTGGCGCTTTAGCGCCTAGCGAGGTTGGGAACGACCCTTGCGGTTGTGGCGACGGGGTGTCTTTTTCTTTCCCCTATTTCTTTTGGACAAGCAAAAGAAATAGGGTCGCCGTCGCGCGAAAAGCGACTTGGCAAATATTTAATGAATATTTCACACATCAACAATTCAACATACAACCCCCATCCCAACCTTCCCCCAAAGGTGAAGGAATCAGTGAAGCAATACACTTTCACTTATTACCCCCCTACTAAATCATGATATTGTTCCAACTAAATATTTAATGGGTATCAACCATGCAACGTCCGACCAAAGAAGAAATTAGCGCATTCCCTCTATATGCTGGGCTTGATCTTGTTGATATTCATCTCGTTGAGAATGAACAAGATGCGGCCACTGCATTAGCGGTTTTAAATCAGGAAGCCAAGTTGGGTTTTGATACAGAAACCAAGCCAACTTTTCGTAAAGGCGAGGTGAGCCCTGGTCCAACATTGATTCAATTGGCAACGGCATCCAAAGCGTTCTTATTCCCAGTGCGCTTTCCGGCCGCAGTTGCTGCAGCTAAGGCGCTATTAAGTCATCCCGATATACAAAAAGTTGGGTTTGGTATTCGTGACGATATTAAGGAATTACGCAATAAGCTTGCGATTGAGATGATTAATACGCACGATTTATCAATCGCGTTAAAACATTTTGTTGATGAGAAAAATAATATTGGCGCGCGTGCAGCGGTGGCGATGGTGTTAAAGCTGCGTTTGGGTAAAGGTGCGCAGACATCGAATTGGGGCGCTTATCCACTGCAAAAGCATCAAATTCAATATGCGGCGAATGATGCGCATGCGGCCATTTGTGTGGCCAATGCATTAGATGCGTTGCAGCAAGATTCATCCCCTGATGCTGATGCTGAATCGTAACGTCTCATTTTGACCATTAAACAGGCGCATGATAAAGTGAGCGCCATTCACACTAATCTAGAAGCACATTCATGAAACTCGCCACTTGGAACGTTAACTCGTTAAATGTTCGTTTACCGCACGTATTGGATTGGTTGGCAGAAAACCCGATTGAAGTGTTGTGCTTACAAGAAACCAAGCAAGAAGACAGCAAGTTTCCTTATGAGGCTTTAGAAGCAGCGGGTTATCACGCCGTGCATAATGGGCAAAAAACCTACAATGGGGTGGCAATTTTAAGTTCGCATGAAATGACAGACGTAGAACATGGGATTGCAGGTTTTGAGGATGAACAAAAACGCGTGATTGCGGCGACCATTAATGGCGTGCGGGTGATTTGTGTGTATGTGGTGAACGGGCAAGCGGTTGATTCGGAAAAATATGATTACAAAATGCGCTGGCTAAATGCACTTAATCACTGGCTAGCAGAGGAGCTAAAAAAGTATCCAAACTTGGTGATATTAGGCGACTACAATATTGCACCTGATGATCGAGATTGTCATGACCCTGCTGCATGGGAAGGCAATATTTTGGTCAGCCCACGGGAGCGTGATGCGTTTCAACAATTACTAGCATTAGGCTTACATGACAGTTTTAGACTATTTGAATCTGACGGAGGTCATTTTAGTTGGTGGGATTACCGCATGATGGGGTTTAGACGCAACCATGGTATGCGCATTGATCATATTTTGGTGAGCGATGCGCTAAAAGAGCGATGCGTCTCTTGCATCATTGATAAAACGCCACGCAAACTAGAGCGTCCTAGTGACCATACTCCAGTGATATTAGAGGTTAGCGACTAGCCTTTGATATTGACGCCCAGCTGTTTTAGTTTGCGGTATAAGTGGGTACGCTCTAAACCTGAAATTTCTGCTAGCTTGCTCATATTGTTGTTAATCAGCTTCATATGATGTTTGAAATAATAGCGCTCAAACTCATCTCTTGCTGTGCGTAACGGCTGGGTTAAATCAATCGGCAATGCCATATCAACTGATTCTGTAACACCAGTAAATTGCTCCAATACGCGTGAGACATCTTCTAATGTAATTTTCTCACCTAAACTGGTCAGCATTAGATTTTGTACCACCGCTTCTAATTGCTTAAGGTCGCCCGTCCATTCTGCATTGCGTAGCGCGTTCAGTGCGGCTACATCAAAATCTTTATACATAATACCAGAGGATTCTGTCAGCAATGCTGTCATTGATAAAACCAGTTCTGGAATATCTTCTCGATGATCATTGAGGCAAGGGACTTTGAGATTGGTATTTGATAACGTTTGTAATAACGTCTGATCGATTGTCGCATTTTCTGCAAGCTGTGATAAGGCATGAGAGGTCGCACAGATAATTCGGACTTGATATTTGTGCGCATTAGATAACAACAAACTTAAGCCTTTTTGCTCTGTTTTACTTAGCGCTGTTAGCTCTTCAATAAACACAATACCTTCACGCGCTTGTTCTAAGATATCGAGTGGCGCACTGGTTAGTTTCTCATATTCGCTTAATGCCACCCATGGCGTACCTGTTACATGCAAGAAATGGGCGCAAAGCTCAATACTGCCACCCTTTTTGCCGATTAATAACAGCGGTGTTTGCGTACGAGAAATTTGTTCTAACCGTTGTTTTAATTCATTAATTAATTGGCTTTTACCCAGACTAACCAAATTCATTTCTGATTTTGGCAGCGTATCGGCATGCACCAGCGCCGAGTTAACTGTTTTTAATAATTTTTGTAGTGCAATTGGTTTTTCAAGAAAATCAAAAGCTCCAATTCTGGTTGCTTCTATTGCAGTATCAATGGTGCCATGTCCAGACATCATCACGACTGGCATATTCAATAGTCCTGCATTACCCCATTCTTTCAGCAGGCTAATCCCATCGCAATCTGGCATCCAAATATCGAGCAGCACCAAATCAGGTCGAGCCGACAAGCGCATTTCACGTGCAACTTGCGCGTTTTCCGCAGTCACTACACGATGTCCTTCATCTTGCAAAATATCACTCAACAGCTCGCGAATGCCGACTTCATCGTCTACCACCATGATGTTTCTAGATGCCATATTGATATTACCTTCTCTCTCTACTATTTGTTTGTTGCATTTAACACCTATGCCCTATTATTCTACAGTTATACGCAATGCAACGTATTACACGATTCACTTTACTACATTTTTTATTTCTATTTCTGCTGCTTTTGTTAATGGAATTTGTATGCGGATGCAGGCACCTCCCGTCACATTATTCGCGATTGAAATCTGCCCAAAGTGTTCTTCTACCATTTTTTTAACAATAGCCAAACCCAGGCCAGTTCCCTGCGCTTTAGTGGTCACATAGGGCTCATAAGGATTGACCAAGACTTTATCGGCAAATCCTTGTCCATTATCACTGACTTCTAAGTATATGAATAGCTCGTCCCAGTGCGTTTTTACTGTCACTTTTGGTGCAGCATGCGCTTCTAATGCATCTTGTGCATTTTGCATCAAATTATGTAACACCTGTCTTAACATCGTCGCATCACCTAATAAATCAGGCATATTCTCTGCCAAGTCATAAGTGATGCTTGCATGTGAATTTTCATACAAGCCAGACACGTCTTGAATGAGTTTATTCAAATTAATCTTGGTCATATTCGCCGCTGGTGCGCGCGCATATTCACTAAATTCGTTCACCATGGCTTTCATGGCATCCACCTGATTCACAATCGTGCTGGTGGCGCGCGCCAACATCGCGGCATCGTCTTTTGCAAGCTTATCAGCTAATTTATGTTGCATGCGTTCAGCTGAAAGCTGAATAGGCGTTAAAGGGTTCTTAATCTCATGTGCTAATCGCCTTGCAACCTCACCCCAAGCCGCATCACGCTGCGCTTGTGCCATGGTCGTCACATCGTCAAACACGACGACAAATCCACTATTTGCACTTTCTGGCAATCTTGTAGCACGAACGGACAGCAATTGCTTACCTTGCGGCCCGACCACTTCTAATTGCCGGCTCATCTCCGCACCAGCGTGGTCTTCACTAAAAGTCACTTCAAAATGGGTTTGAACGACTTTAACAAATTCGGCTAAAAAATGATTTTCAATTGCTATTTGCGTGAATTGCTGATTTTCATATGGTGCTAAATTAAGCCCCAAAATATCAATGGCAGCTAAATTAAAAGTCCGCAATTCCCCATTGCGGTTAATTGCCAATACGCCAGAAGATAAATGCGCTAAGATGGTTTCTAAATAACCCCTCGCCGCTTCTAGTCTCTGTCGATTCCGCTCATTGGCTTTATTCGCATCACCCAACTGGCGCGTCATACTGTTGAATGATTTGACCAGCACACCTAACTCATCATTGCCAT
>JBFJJY010000176.1:0-4343 GCA_041612055.1 Methylophilaceae bacterium
GCCGCCGCATATTCATGCGATTTACAATGCGATTAAAGATTGTCCGCCTCGCCAAGTGCCCGTACAAGCGCCTGTCACAAAGCTAGCTGGTTTAGAGCCATTTATCATTGATGAAGACTCTTTATATGTCAACGTGGGCGAGCGTACCAATGTGACGGGTTCAAAAGCGTTCGCGCGTTTAATTATTAATGAGCAGTATGAAGAAGCACTGAGCGTAGCACGACAACAAGTCGAAAATGGCGCACAAATCATCGATATTAATATGGATGAAGGCATGCTGGATGCGGTCAAAGCCATGACGCATTTCTTGAACCTCGTGGCTTCAGAGCCTGATATTGCGCGTGTACCAATTATGTTGGACTCTTCTAAATGGGCGGTTCTTGAAGCTGGTTTGAAGTGTGTGCAAGGTAAAGCCATTGTTAATTCAATTTCAATGAAAGAAGGCGAGGCTGAATTTCTGCGTCAAGCCAAACTATGCCGTCGCTACGGCGCTGCCGTTATTGTGATGGCCTTTGATGAAAAAGGCCAAGCAGATACCTTTGCACGAAAAACAGAAATCTGTAAACGCGCCTATGATTTGTTGGTTGAGAATGATTTTCCACCAGAAGATATTATTTTCGACCCCAATATTTTTGCTATCGCAACCGGCATTGAAGAGCATAACAATTATGCAGTTGATTTTATTGAAGCAACGCGTTGGATTAAACAAAACTTACCACATGCCAAAATTTCTGGTGGTGTGTCCAATGTAAGCTTTAGTTTCCGTGGCAATAACCCAGCACGAGAAGCGATTCATACCGTTTTCCTTTATCACGCCATCAAAGCGGGCATGACCATGGGTATCGTCAATGCAGGCATGATGGGCGTTTATGATGACCTGCCTGAAGAATTACGTGAACGCGTAGAAGATGTGGTCTTGAATCGTCGCGATGATGCCACCGAACGCATGATTGAAATCGCTGGCACGTTAGTGGCGAGTGATAAAAAAGAAAGCAGTATCCTAGAATGGCGCGGCTCACCTGAACAACCTGTTTCTGTTGAAAAGCGACTATCTCACGCAATGGTACATGGTATTACCGACTTTATTGTTGAAGATACTGAAGAGGCTCGCTTGGCTGTTGACGCAAAAGGTGGTCGACCAATTCATGTGATTGAAGGCCCGCTGATGGATGGCATGAATGTAGTTGGCGATTTGTTTGGACAAGGCAAAATGTTCTTACCGCAGGTGGTGAAATCAGCACGCGTGATGAAAGCGGCAGTTGCGCATTTGATTCCATTTATTGAAGCAGAAAAAGCGGCGGAAGAAGCACGCACTGGCGTTGTTGCCAAACCAAAAGGCAAAGTGGTGATTGCAACAGTCAAAGGCGATGTGCATGATATTGGTAAAAATATTGTCAGCGTCGTCTTGCAATGTAATAACTTTGAAGTGGTGAATATGGGTGTCATGGTGCCTGCAGCCGAAATTTTGGCCATGGCAAAAGCGGAAAATGCCGACATCATTGGCCTCAGTGGATTGATTACGCCATCGTTGGAAGAAATGACTTATATTGCGAAAGAAATGCAACGTGATCCACATTTTAGTGGGCTTAAAACACCGTTGTTAATTGGCGGCGCAACGACCTCACGCGCGCACACCGCTGTAAAAATTGCACCACATTATGATGGCCCTGTGGTTTACGTACCAGATGCTTCGCGCTCGGTATCGGTGATGCAAAATCTATTGACGCCAGAGACACGCGGCGCTTATTTGGCTGAGATTCAAGCGGATTATGAAAAAGCACGTACGCAACATGCTAATAAAAAAGGTGTACCAATGCTCACACTCGCTCAAGCGCGTGCAAACAAAGCAAAGTTAAATTTTACCAACGAAAATGCGCCGGTTAAGCCAAAGTTTATTGGTCGCCGTGTCTTTAAAAATATTGATTTAAGCTTAATCGCGCAATATATTGATTGGGGGCCATTCTTTCAGACATGGGATTTGGCAGGTTCTTACCCAGCGATTTTAGATGATAAAGTCGTCGGTGAAGCGGCAACGAAAGTCTTTGCCGAGGCAAAAGACATGCTTAAAAAAGTCATTGATGGTCGTTGGTTAACGGCAAATGGCGTCATTGCATTAATGCCAGCTAATACGGTGAATGATGACGATATTGAAATCTATACCGATGAAAGCCGTAGCGAGATCGCATTTACTTACTATGGTATGCGTCAACAAACACAGAAGCCTGTGATTGATGGCGTGCCACGTCCTAATCAATGTTTAGCTGATTTTATTGCGCCTAAAGGCGTTGCAGATGATTATATTGGGTTGTTTGCGGTGACCGGTGGATTAGGCACAGAAAAAATCGCTAAACGGTTTAGAGATGCCAATGATGATTACAGCGGCATCATGTTCCAATCGTTGGCAGATCGCCTAGCTGAGGCTTTTGCTGAGTATATGCATGAGCGGATTAGAACCGATTTATGGGGTTATGCGGATAACGAAAATCTAGATAAAGAAAGATTAATTAAAGAAGAGTATCAAGGCATACGCCCGGCACCTGGTTATCCAGCGTGTCCAGATCACACTGTCAAAACCGATATGTTTAAATTGTTGCAGTGCGATGAAATTGGTATGGAACTTACGGAAAGTTTTGCCATGATGCCTGCTGCTGCAGTCAGCGGTTTCTATTTTGCACACCCAGAAAGCAAGTATTTTAGTGTGGATAAAATAGGGATTGATCAACTAGAAGACATGGCAAAACGGCGCGACTTGCCAAAAGACTATCTGGAGCGTTGGCTATCACCTAATTTGTCATAGCTAATTAATCTTCGATAGCAAATTAATTAGGTAGAGCGGTCAAGCTAATCGGCATCACTGTGGTGATTAGAGCCGCTTAATTGATTGGTCCATTCAATACATTCAACTTGGATGTTAAGCAAATCTTCTGCCGAAATATCCAGCGCATTGATTTCATATTGGGTGGCATCGAAATTGCCAAGCTCCATGTCTTTTACCAATTTTAATAGCTGGCCATGTGTGCCTGTTTGTTGAAGAATGGCTTTTTTAAGACTGCTAGATAAGCCAATATCGTTTAGAATTTCTTCTATTGGTGAGTGAATCACCGCGTCCGCAAGCGACAACATCCCAACCATAAACGCTTGATCACTAAAATTAACTTGATAGCTGTCAATTTTTTGCGCAATTAATTCCATTAGTCGTGCACGATTAGCGACTTGCAACATAATCGCATCGCTAGCTGGATTGCTTGGCGCGGCATACATCAGTAATTGTACCCAGCGCAACATTTGCTTTTGTCCGAGCATAACAATCGCTTGGCGGATAGACTCAACAGGCTCCCTACCGCCATTAACACCCACAGAGTTGACCAGTTTCAATAAGCTAAGTGTGAGGCTAGGGCTGTTTTTGAATAAATTTTCAAGCTCCACTAAATCAGCATCGCCCAGTAACATGCCAATCATGCGCATCAAACACATTTGGTCTGGTTGTGGTTGTGCGCCTTTTAAGATGGTTGGCTTTGCAAAAAAATAGCCTTGATAAGCATCGAAATGAAGCTGCTGACAAGCGGAAAACATCGCTTCATCTTCTACTTTTTCAGCCACAATTTTGGCAGAAGATTTTTTACGAATATAGGCGACTAAGGTTGCCGCTTCTTCAATCGATGTGGTGAGTAAATCAATTTTCACATAATTTACATGCGGTAATAAGACAATATGCTCTGGTCGATTGGCATAGTCGACAATCGCTAGTTTAAAGCCCAGCTCTTTTAGCGCTTTGCATCTGGTGATGATTTGCGCATTGATGGGAATGTCTTCCAATATTTCTAATACGATGCGTTTTGCTGGCAACAGCTCAATGGTGTCACTCATCAGCGAGCTAGCTGCGATGTTTAAAAACCCCAATTTATTATGCAGAATCTGATCAATACCAAATTGGCTCAGTAAGTTAACAATGACACCAGACGTTGCCGATAAATCATCAATATTCGTGTTGCTATCTTGGCCTTTAGCACGAAATAATAATTCATATCCTATGGTTTTTTGCTGACCATTGAGGATAGGATGACGGCCTAGAAAGACTTCATTGGTATCAATCTCTGCGGTCGGAATGATTGGCTGGTTCATTTAACTATCTTCTTTATTTAATCACATTAACGCTGTCTTTTTAGGGCAACTTTGGCTTATTATTACGTAATAGCCACACATCTGTTTAACGACAAATAAGCACATAACTTTAATCGTTTTCGTAAAAAATAGACAGGTAACATTGGCATGTATCTACCTTGCAATAACGAGTGACTAATGATGCAACGCACATATTAAATTTTGCAAAACAATTAACAGAA
>JBFJJY010000177.1:0-4339 GCA_041612055.1 Methylophilaceae bacterium
ACATCACTATGCAATATTTCTGCCGTGGTCATTGGTGGTAATTTATTTGTTGCCATTGCTTATCCTTCGTTCATTAATGCTAATTCAACCTCATCAATAATCATATTACATAAAGTCTAGCTAGATATGGGAAAATACTGCATCAAACAAATCAGCAAATATGAGATATTGATATGAAAACCTTATTACTGGTCGATGGTTCGTCTTATTTATACCGCGCTTTCCACGCGATGCCAGACTTGCGCAATGCCGCTAACGAACCAACTGGTGCGATTCATGGTGTGCTCAATATGTTGCGCCGTTTACACAAAGATTACCCCGCCGATTATTGTGCTTGCGTGTTTGATGCCAAAGGCAAAACCTTCCGCGATGATATTTATCCCGAGTACAAAGCCAATCGCGCCGCCATGCCAGATGATTTGCGCCCACAAATCGCGCCGTTACACGAAGCTATTGTGGCCTTAGGTTGGCCATTGATTATGATTGAAGGTGTGGAAGCTGATGATGTGATTGGCGCACTGGCCAAACAAGCGGAAAGTGAAGGTATACGCACCATTATTTCAACGGGTGATAAAGATATTTCGCAGCTAGTCAATGAACATATTACTGTAGTTAACACCATGCGCGACGCCTTTAGAAGAACGGATGACGTGCTGGATGTGGCAGGCGTAGAAAAGAAATTTGGTATCCCACCTAGCCTGATGATTGATTATTTAACGCTGATTGGCGACAAAGTGGATAACGTGCCTGGCGTAGAAAAAGTCGGTCCAAAAACCGCTGTGAAATGGTTAGAAGAATACGGCACACTAGATGGCATTATTGCCAATGCCGACAATATCAAAGGCAAAGTTGGAGAAAACTTACGTGAGGCATTGCCATGGCTGCCAACAGCTAAAGAGCTGATTACCATCCGTTGTGATATTGGCATTCAAGAAAACTTAGCTGATCTTGCACCACGTGCTTTGGATAAACCCAAACTACTTGAGTTATTTGACCGCTTTGAACTGAGAAGTTGGAAACGTGATGTAGAAAACATGGATGAAAATGGTGTGGTGCCAACGGGTATTAGCAAAGCTCCCGTCTCACAAGCAACGCATGAAGCCAAACAAATCGCCATCCAAAATACCCAAGATTTATTCGCCGCCTCGGTCAATACCGCACGTGAATACGACACGATTCTGACAAGCGAACAACTAGACAACTGGTTAGATAAACTCAGCCAAGCGGCACTCGTTTGCTTTGATACAGAAACTACGTCACTCGACCCTATGCTAGCGCAAATTGTCGGCATGTCGTTTAGTGTGGAAGCAGGCAAAGCCGCTTATTTACCACTGACGCATGATTATTTTGATGCGCCTAGCCAGCTGCCTTTTGAAGAAACACTGGCCAAAATTAAACCGATTTTAGAAAACCCGAATATCAAAAAGGTCGGGCAAAATTTAAAATATGATAAACATATTTTAGCTAATCATGGTGTTATGCTAAACGGCATTGCGCACGACACCTTACTGCAATCCTATGTCTTAGAAAGCCACCGCACCCACAATATGGATGATCTTGCCATGCGCCACTTAGGCCTAGAGACCATTCATTTTGAAGACGTAGCAGGCAAAGGCGCGAAGCAAGTAAAATTCAATGAAGTGACAGTAGAAACGGCTAGCGAATACGCGGCTGAAGATGCGGACATTACGCTACAGATTCACCAAACTTTAGCGCCACACATTACCAAAGATGAAAAATTAAACTTTATTTACAGCAATATCGAAATGCCATCGATGGAAATTTTATACACCATTGAACGTAACGGCGTATTGATTGATGCGGACATGTTGAACAAGCAAAGTCATGAGCTTGGCATGCGTTTAGTGGAACTAGAAAACAAAGCCTATGAGCTAGCCGATCAGAAATTTAATCTTGGCTCGCCAAAGCAATTACAAGAGATTTTATTTGATAAGCTAGGCATTAAACCGATTAAAAAAACACCCTCAGGCAAGCCCAGTACTGATGAAGATGTACTGCAAGAATTAGCACTCGATTACCCATTACCGAAGGTATTATTAGAATACCGCGGCTTGGCTAAGTTGAAATCAACGTATACCGATAAGCTACCCAAAATGATTAATCCCAATACAGGGCGCGTACACACCAGCTACAACCAAGCAGTTGCGATTACAGGAAGACTAGCCAGCTCAGACCCTAACTTGCAAAATATTCCTGTTAGAACTGCTGAAGGTCGTCGTATTCGTGAAGCCTTTATTGCTCCCGCAGGCTCACAAATTGTCTCTGCCGATTACTCACAAATCGAGCTACGCATCATGGCGCATTTGTCCAAAGATGAAGGCATGTTAAAAGCCTTTGCCAATAATGAAGATATTCACCGCGCCACCGCCGCTGAAGTATTTGGTGTAGAAAAAGACAACGTAGAAAGTGAACAACGCCGTTTTGCCAAAGTGATTAACTTCGGTTTGATTTATGGCATGAGCGCCTTCGGCTTAGCGCAAAACCTCAACATCGAACGCAGCGCCGCCCAAAGCTATATCGACCGCTACTTCGCCCGCTACCCAGGCGTGCGCCAATATATGGACAACACACGAGAGCTTGCCAAAGAAAAAGGCTATGTCGAAACCTACTTTGGCAGACGTTTATGGGTGCCCGAAATCAACAGCCCTAATGGCAACCGCCGAGCAGGTGCAGAACGCGCAGCGATTAACGCGCCGATGCAAGGCACAGCCGCAGACTTGATTAAACTCGCGATGATTGCGGTTCAAAATTGGTTGGTGAGTGAGAGCTTACAAACGAAATTGATTATGCAAGTTCACGATGAATTGGTATTAGAAGTACCAGATGGAGAGTTGGCATTGGTTAAGCAGAAACTACCTGAATTGATGCAGAATGTGGCGACATTGGATGTGCCGTTGTTGGCTGAGGTTGGAGTTAGTGGGAATTGGGAAGGGGCGCATTAAGTGTATTACACCTTTATGTTAACTGTTTATGCAAAAAGAGAGCGTAGATCATGGCAAACATACGTTTACCTGTAGCTGTTTGTGCCGCGGTAGCTGAAGTTCTAAATCGAGGAGCCTCGCATGACTCATTAAATGCTTTGTTTGAAGCAGCTGGCGCTCCCGGTTTACCGCCGAACCTTGCTCATCATTCCAAATGGAAAACATGGCTACAAAGAGCTGGTAATGACCCTGAAGTAAATAGTTTAGAAGTTCTTGGCAACTTAATAGAGGAGTTTATGGACTTACCTCCTCTGCCAAGTAATGAGCCAAACATACTTGGCATAGAGACTTCTAACCCAATCGAAGAGTATAAGCTTAGGAAAGAGCGCCTCATCAATACTCTTGAAGAACATGGTTTTAGATACTTTCGTGGTGGAAGAGTAATACAGATTGGACAACCTGAACCAATCAACATCGAAGAAATTCGAAATACCAAAAACGAAGGAAAAAAGCCTTCGTCACTTGATGAACTGCTAAGAACTATCATTCTTGGTCTTCCAAGAGCTATTCAGCCTCTAGTCCATAGAAGAAAAGGCGCGCAATCATTATCGTTTACATCCGAGTACGATATCCAAGACTTACTACACTCTTTGCTAAGACCGTGGGTTTCAGACATAAGACCTGAAGAGTTTTGCCCAAGTTACGCAGGAGCAAATACAAGAATGGACTTTCTATTGCCAGCGCATAATCTTGTTATAGAAACCAAACGAGTAAGAGACAAGCATCACGCATCGAAAATAGGTGACGAACTAATAATCGATATTGAACACTACCGAAAACACCAAAACTCAAATTACCTTTGGTGCGTTATATATGACCCTGAGCTCTTCATATCCAACCCCAAAGGAATGATTAACGATCTGGAAGGTACAAGGTCAACACCAGAAGGCAGCATTAATGTAAAAGTCATGGTGGTAGGCGCAAGCGCATAACCACTTAGAAAGCGTAGCGCGTAATCAGTAGGGCGACAATAAGCGATAGCGCATTGCGCTGTATGAAATGTCTTCTCAGCATTAATAAAGTCGCTTTTCGCGCGACGGCGACCCTATTTCTTTTGCTTAGCCAAAAGAAATAGGGGAAAGAAAAGGCTACCCCGTCACCACAACCGCAAGGGTCGTTCCCAACCTCGCTAGGCGCTAAAGCGCCAAGTCGGTTGAAACGCCCTTCGGCTTCCCTGCGCTACTCTGCAAGCAAGGCGTCTGCGGAACTCGCCATATAAAAACGATATGGCTCAAACAGTCCTCGACGAAATCTCCTTGCTCACTTCCGTTGCTCGGCGTGGCTAAAGGGGATGGGGAACCCGTGAAGTTTCACCATTGCATCACTGAATACAGAAT
>JBFJJY010000178.1:0-4322 GCA_041612055.1 Methylophilaceae bacterium
ATGATTTAAATATGCTATCTTTCATTATTATCATGAAGTTTAACTAAGCATAATACGGGTAAAACATTGCAAAACTCAAATTTGAAAGCCATCGTCATTGGTGGCGGCATTGCTGGTTGCAGTACCGCTTATGCATTAGCAAAACGTGGTATAAACGTGACTCTTATTGAACGCCATAGCACGATTGCAGCGGAAGCCTCTGGCAACCCAGTGGCTATGCTCTACCCTAAACTGAATACGGGTGTCAGCATATTAAGCGCCATAGCGAGCCATGGCTTTGCATTTACATTAGCGTTGCTCAAGCAATTGTCCAACAATGAATCGCTTTTTCAGTTATGTGGTCAAATTCAATTAGCATTCAATCAGCGTGAACAAGAAAAACAATCTACGCTATTGAATGCCGTACAGCTAAATGCCTTAATGCACCCTACTTTCCAATTATTATCCGCCGCAGAAGCCAGTGAAAAAGCCAATATCGATTTATCCGTTGGTGGCTTATATTTGTCTGAATCTGGTTGGGTGAGGCCGCAGTTATTTTGCCAAGCGCTACTGCAATCAAAGTCGATTACGCGCCTTATTTCTACCGAAGCGCTTGATATCAAACAAAAGGATACTGACTGGATAGTGACCCTAGCGCATGGTCAAACACAATCGGCCAATATTGTTGTAATGTGTAACGCTAATGAGTTACACCAATTTGAGCCGTGTCAGCATCTCCCAATCACGCCTGTAAGAGGCCAAGTCAATTTTTTTAAAGCGAATGCAACCAGCAAAACGCTACAAACTGTCATTTGCACTGACCATTATCTAAGCCCATCCGTCCATGGTATGCATTCAATAGGCACCAGTTATGCTCCTGATGATTTAAATCCAGCGCTGTCTGCGCAAGATACTGATGCTAATCTGCTCGCCTTAAAAAAAATATCACCTACCATTTTCAATCGTATTGATACAACTGAAATGACTGGTCGCGTTGCATGGCGCAGCGCTACACGAGATTATCTGCCGCTAGCAGGTCAATTAACTGATGAGCGTGCATTAAAAGCAGCACCGCCACGTTATAACGATAATCCGCGTCATTTACCTTGGCTGAACGGCTTATATATCAATGCAGGTCACGGCTCAAAAGGCATGATTACCGCGCCATTATGTGGCGAATTAATTGCTAATCTGATTGCAAATGAACCATTAGTGGTTGAACCAGCTATCGCAGCTAAGTTAAACCCTAGCCGTTTTTTATTACGAGATGTTGGCTTAAAACAGATTGCGCAAAATTTGTATGATTTTTAGATTAAAATAATACGATGGTCGATGTTAATCAAATAATCAAAGACGCACAAACAGCGCAATCTGCAGGTAACGACACGCTAGCTCTAGATTACTTTCAACAAGCATTATCGCAATATCCTAGCGAAGTCAGTTTGCTTATTACTTGCGGTAACTTGAGTATGAAGCTAAACCGCTTTGAACAAGCCGCTACGCACTTTAGAAAGTTATTGGCAGTGAATAAAAGTGCTGAAGTAGCAAATGCCCTTTGCTATGCCTTACTGGGACTTGGCAACCAATCCGCTAGCGAAGGACGTGACAGTATTGCCGAAGCCTGCTTTACAGAAGCATTACAATACCAACCCAACCATGCCATTTATTGGTACAACTTAGGCAATGCACAACGCAATTTAGGCAAACTAGAAGCGGCCGTGAGCAGTTTTAAACAGTCGATTCAATTTAATCCCAATGATGCAGATGTCTATAATAATTTAGGCAATGTCCAACGCGAACTGGGCCGATTAGATTTAGCCATAGCCAACTATGAAAAAGCGATTGCCCTTGATGACAAAATGCATCATTCACTCGCGCACTTGATTCACCAAAAACAACATATTTGCGATTGGCGTGGCGAAGGCAAAAACAACTTCAATCAACAAATTGCAATGCTGCGCGAGATTGTTAAAACAACACCCAATGCGGCAATTGCCCCTTTCGCCTTTATCGCAATGCCAGGTACTACCGCTGCCGAGCAAAAGCTGTGCGCAAATCACTATATTACGCAAAACTATTTAGCTTTAGCCGCCTTACGTGACAAATTGGCATTCAATTACCATACACAAGATAAACCCAAATTAAAAATAGGCTATTTATCAGCAGACTTTCGTTTGCATCCACTGGCGTTCTTAATCACTGATTTGATAGAAGCACACGAAAGGACCCAATTTGAAATAGTTGCTTACTCTTATGGTGCAGACGATAACACCGATGTACGTAAACGGCTTGTACAGGCATTTGACCATTTTGTTGATATTCGTCAGCTTAATGATGTAGAAGCAGCTACTAAAATCAATCAAGATGAAATTGATATCCTTATCGACCTAACGGGTTATACACAGAATAGCCGCACTGGTATCGCCGTATTAAAACCAGCACCGATTCAAATCAACTGGTTAGGCTTTCCGGGCTCAATGGGTGAATTTGCTCAAAATGCGCCATTATTTGACTACCTATTAGCAGATGAAATGATTGCGCCAAATCAGGCTGATTTTAGTGAACAGTTACTTTATTTACCGTGTTATCAGCCAAATAATAAGCGCGTTTATACGCCAACCAGTGCAAAAACAGATCATCATTTACCTAAAGATAGTTTTGTATTTTGTTGTTTTAATCAAACTTTTAAAATCACGCCCGTAATCTTTGCCGTTTGGATGCGCCTATTAAAACAAGTGCCGAATAGCGTGCTTTGGCTACTGGCTTGTAACCCATGGGCAAAAGCGAATTTAGAAAAAGAAGCTGAATCTGCAGGCATTGATAAAAGTAGACTTGTATTTGCTGCCAGAGCACCGTCAGAAGTACACATGGAAAGACAACAACACGCAGACCTGTTTCTAGACACATTACCGTACAATGCCCATACCACTGCTAGTGATGCTTTGGCCGTTGGCTTACCTGTATTGACCTGTAAAGGCGATACGTTTGCTGCCAGAGTGGCGGCTAGTTTATTAAACCACATCGGGTTACCAGAGCTAATTTGCGAGACATTGCCTGCTTATGAAGAAAAAGCGCTTTATCTTGCGCAAAACCCAAATGCATTATCCCAGATAAAAACTAATTTAAAACGAAACATTGAAAGGGCCGATTTATTTAATGCAACAATATTCGCACGCTCGCTAGAAAATCAATTGCGTGTGATATGGAAACGGCATAAAAATGCACCTAAAAAAATTGCGTCTTAACAAGACCATTTACTGCAACAAGGTTTGTGATAAAGTATCTTCAACATAATGGATAAGTAAAATTTAATTTAAATAGGAAACAAAATGGCAGCATTTGATATCACTCCCGTTCTGGAATTAATGGTAAAAAAAGGTGGTTCTGATCTGTTTTTCAGTACAGCTGCTGCCATCAATATCAATATCGAAGGTGAACTCATCCCAGTGAATAGCCAGATACTTGCTCCCGGTATTATTAAAGACATTGCTTATGAATTAATGAGCGTCCAGCAAATCCAAGACTTTGAAGAAACCCTAGAATGCAACTTTGCGCTCAGTAAAAAAGGACTTGGTCGTTTTCGTGTTAACGTATTCCGCCAACGTGGCGAAGTGGGCATGGTCATTCGACACATTAAAACAGAAATTCCAGGGTTTGAATCGTTAGGCTTGCCAACTATTTTGGGTGATTTTGTGATGCGTAAGCGTGGCCTAGTGCTAATTGTCGGCGCAACTGACTCAGGCAAATCAACAACACTGGCTTCTATGATTGACTATCGTAATACCCACGCAAACGGCCATATCGTCACTATTGAAGATCCAATTGAGTTTGTTTATCACCATAAAAAATCGATTGTCGATCAACGAGAAGTCGGCATTGATACATTATCATTTAATAGTGCATTGAAAAATGCCATGCGCCAAGCACCAAATGTGATTTTAATCGGCGAAATTCGCGATATGGAGGCCATGCAACAAGCCTTAGCTTATGCTGAAACAGGTCACTTATGTTTAGCGACTTTACATGCCAATAATGCTAATCAGGCCTTAGAGCGCATTATTTCATTTTTCCCAACAGAAGCTAAAGAGGGTTTATTACTCAATCTTTCCCTTAATTTGGCTGCTGTTGTTTCACAGCGTTTAATTCCAGGCAAGAAGAAAAAACGCGTTGCCGCTTTTGAAGTGCTAACAAACACCTCTTATATTTCTGAGTTGATTAAAAAACAAAACTTAATCGAAATAAAAGAAGTTATGGCGGATAGCAACGACATTGGTATGAATACCTTTGACCAAGCTTTGTACAAATTATATACAGACGGATTAATCGATGAAAATAATGCATTA